>JAYWDL010000107.1:0-7116 GCA_043779865.1 Polaromonas sp. | reverse complement strand
GCTGTCTATTGCGTGACCTTGCCCCAGGCAATTCCTCTATTTCATGTCCAGCCCCCAGACTCATAATCCCCCATGGAAACCAAATGGCTGGAAGATTTTGTTTCGCTGGCTGAAACCCGCAGTTTCAGCCGCTCGGCCCAACTGCGCCACGTCACGCAACCGGCTTTTTCGCGGCGCATTCAGGCGCTGGAAGCCTGGGCGGGAACCGATCTGGTGGACCGCAGTTCTTACCCGACGCGCCTGACAGCGGCTGGCCAAACACTTTACAGCCAGTCGCTGGAAATGCTGCAGGGGCTGCAGTCCACCCGGGCGATGCTGCGCGGCCACACCTCGGCGGGGCAGGATTTCATCGAGTTTGCGGTGCCGCATACGCTGGCCTTCACGTTTTTTCCGGCCTGGGTCAGCAGCCTGCGCGAGAAGTTCGGCCCCATCAAAAGCCGGCTGATTGCGCTCAATGTGCATGACGCGGTGCTACGCCTGGTCGAAGGCAGTTGCGATCTGCTGATTTCCTATCACCATGATTCACAGCCTTTTCAGCTTGACCCGGGCCGTTATGAAATGGTGTCGCTGGGGCGCGAAGTGCTGGCGCCGTTTTGCCGGGCCAATGCGGCCGGTGAGCCCGAGTTCCGCCTGCCGGGTCGCGCCGGCCAGCCCTTGCCTTACCTGGGCTACGCGCCCGGCGCCTATCTGGGGCGCATGGTGGACCTGATCCTCAAGCAGTCCAGCACCGCCATTCATCTGGACCGGGTCTATGAAACCGATATGGCCGAGGGCCTGAAGGCGATGGCGCTGGAAGGGCACGGTATTGCGTTTTTGCCACTTAGTGCCGTCAGAAAAGAGGTCAGGGCCAAAAAACTGGTCAGCGCCGGCAGTCATCTGGAAATGACCATGGACGTGCGGGTTTACCGCGAACGGCCCACCTCGAAAAATGCCGCCAAAACCCATGTCCAGGCGTTGTGGACTTATTTGCAGTCTCAAGCAAATACCAAAGACAAACCCGCAGTGCATGCCGAGACTCCGTCTGCGCTCAAGTAGCTATCAGGATTCGGCCCGGCAACAAGGCCTGCCTGGCTGCCAGCTTCCCCAATTTTTGCAGTGTGCCCAAGCTGGACCTGAACTTGCTGATAACTGACGTATAGCTCCGCTCCTTCAGGTTCGCACCATTGTGCTCATCTGGAGAGGTTTCAGTACTTTGAAAGAGCATCTGTCCTGTTCAAACCAGTCTCCCTTTTCAAGCCGAGACCGGGTAAACCTAGGCATGGGCATGCTGACAATTCTCTAAAATCGTTTTACCTACTGTTTCATTAAAAGGAGACCTCATGAAACTCAAACTCGCCGCTTTAACCCTGGCGTTACTCGCTTCAGGCGCAGCATTTGCCCAGGCGACCGACACCGTTGCCAAGGCCAAAGCCTCAGGCGCGGTGACCATGGGCGTTCGCGATTCGTCCGGCGCACTGTCTTATACGCTGGGTGATGGCAAGTACGTCGGCTACCACATCGAAATTTGCAACCGCATCATCGTCAACCTCGAAAAAGCCGCTGGCCGCAAGCTGGAAGTCAAATACCAGCCGGTTACGTCCCAAAACCGCATTCCGCTGGTTCAAAACGGCACGGTCGATATCGAATGCGGCTCGACCACCAATAACGCGACCCGGGCCAAGGATGTGGCATTCCTCGTGACCACTTTCGTTGAGGAAGTCCGCATTGCAGTCAAGGCCAATTCAGGCATTACCTCGATTGCCCAACTCAATGGCAAAAGCGTGGCGACCACCACCGGCACGACTTCCGTGCAGATCTTGCGTAAAAATGAACGTGCCACGAATGTCAACTTCAACGAAGTTTTTGGCAAAGACCATTCCGACAGCTTTTTGCTGCTCGAGTCTGGCCGCGCTGATGCGTTCGTCATGGACGGCTCCATTCTGGCGGGCAATATTGCTTCTTCCAAGAACCCTGCCGAGTTCAAGATCGTCGGCGAAGTGCTAAGCGTCGAACCGATTGCGATCATGATCCGCAAGGACGATGCCGGCCTGAAAAAGATTGGCGATGACACCATCAAAGACCTGATCAAGACTGGCGAGCTAGCCAGGCTCTGGGACAAGTGGTTCATGCAGCCGATTCCTCCCAAGAATACCCGCGTGGGCCTGCCCGTGAGCGAAAGCACCAAAGCTGCCTGGGCAACGCCCAATGACAAGCCCATGGAAGAGTACGCCAAAAAGTAATACTGGACACTGAGATCAACAGACCCCGCTTGTGATTGCACTGGCGGGGTTTGTTGTTTGATCTGGAGAAATTCTATTGGTAGAACACAACAACAGGCTGGAGTCACCATGAGTTGGGATTGGAAAGTTTTTTTAAATGACGATGGCGGGGGGCGCACCTATCTGGAATGGATGATGACGGCCTGGGGCTGGACGCTGTCCGTGGCAGCGTCGGCGTGGATGATCGCCATGGTGGTCGGCGCGCTGATGGGTACCTTCCGTACCCTGCCGAACAGCCCCTGGCTGGTGCGGCTGGGCAATGCCTGGGTCGAACTGTTTCGCAATATCCCGCTGCTGGTGCAGATTTTCCTTTGGTATTTCGTCGTTCCCAAGATGTTCCCGGCGATGAAGCAAGTGCCCGGGTTTATGCTGGTGGTGCTGGCGCTGGGGTTTTTTACCTCGGCCCGTATTGCCGAGCAGGTGCGTGCCGGTGTGCAGGCACTGCCGCGCGGCCAGCGTTACGCTGGCATGGCACTGGGGCTCACAACGGTACAAACCTACCGTTATGTGATTTTGCCCATGGCTCTTCGCATCATCATGCCGCCGCTGACGAGTGAATCGATGAATCTTCTGAAAAACTCGTCGGTGGCGTTTGCGGTCTCGATTGCCGAACTCACCATGTTTGCCATGCAGGCACAGGAAGAGACTTCACGCGGTGTCGAAATTTACATCGCCGTCACGGCGCTGTACGCCATTTCAGCATTTGCAGTAAACCGCGCCATGGCGCTGGTCGAGAAGAAATTGCAGATCCCCGGCCTGGTGGTGCTCGGCGCTACCGGCGGAGGACACTGACATGCTTGGACTTGACCTGAGTTTTCTGAACTGGGACATCCTCTCCAAGTTCGTCATTAACGGTTTCTTTTTCAGCATCCAGCTGACGGTGATTGCCACGCTGGGCGGCATTGTGCTGGGAACGCTGCTGGCGCTGATGCGGCTGTCGGGCAAAAAGCTGCTGGTGATTCCAGCCACCATTTACGTCAACGGCATGCGCTCGATTCCGCTGGTGATGGTGATTTTGTGGTTCTTCCTGCTGGTGCCGACCCTGATTGGCAGGCCCATCGGTGCGGAGCTTTCGGCCACCATTACCTTTGTGGCCTTTGAGGCGGCTTATTTCAGCGAGATTGTGCGGGCCGGCATCCAGTCGATTTCGCGCGGCCAGGTGAATGCCGGGCGCGCGCTGGGCATGACGTATGGGCAAAACATGCGGCTGGTCATTTTGCCGCAGGCGTTTCGCAACATGGTGCCAGTGCTGCTGACACAGACCATTATTTTGTTTCAGGACACCTCGCTGGTCTATGCCATCGGCGCCTACGACCTGCTCAAGGGCTTTACCACTGCCGGCAAGATTTACGGCCGGCCTGAAGAAGCTTATCTGCTGGCCGCCGTGGTTTATTTCGTGCTGTGCTATGGCCTGTCGTCCATGGTCAAGCGGCTGAACAGCCGGATTGCGATTATTCGCTGAGTTGGCTGTTTGCCAAGCCCACTAACTCTCAACGCGCACACTGGAGAAAAAATGATTGAGTTGAAAGAAGTTTCCAAATGGTACGGCGACGTGCAGGTTCTCAATAACTGCAGCACCCGTATTGAAAAAGGCGAAGTGGTCGTGGTTTGCGGGCCTTCGGGTTCGGGTAAATCGACGCTGATCAAGGTGATCAATGCGCTGGAGCCTTTTCAGAAAGGCCAGATTTTTGTCGATGGCCAGGCGGTGCATGACCCGAAAACCGATTTACCCAAGCTGCGCTCCAGGGTCGGCATGGTGTTCCAGAATTTCGAGCTTTTTCCGCACCTGAGCGTGACCGAGAACCTGACGCTGGCGCAGATCAAGGTGCTGGGCCGCAAACCTGACGAGGCCAAAAAGCACGGCCTCAAATACCTCGACCGCGTGGGCCTGATGGCGCACAAGGACAAGTTTCCGGGCCAATTGTCGGGCGGGCAGCAGCAGCGCGTGGCGATTGCCCGGGCGCTGAGCATGGACCCGATTGCCATGCTGTTTGACGAGCCGACCTCGGCACTTGATCCTGAAATGGTCGGCGAGGTGCTCGACTGCATGATGGGGCTGGCCAAGGACGGCATGACCATGATGGTGGTGACCCATGAGATGGGCTTTGCCCGCAAGGTCGGTAGCCGCGTGATCTTCATGGACGTGGGTGGAATCATTCTGGAAGACTGTTCGACGGACGAGTTTTTCAGCCATCCTGAAAATCGTCAGCCACGCACCAAGGATTTTCTCAACAAGATCCTGTCGCACTGACATGGCCAAAGCCTCTGCATTACAAGTCAATCCATAAAAAAGCCCCGCAGTGCGGGGCTTTTTAACGTTTATGGCGGTGCTTGAACCGCCCTCAGGGCGCGCCAAAGCCGTATAAGCGAGCAGGATTCGTCACCAGAATTTTCTGGCGCTGCGCCTCGTCTGGAGCCCACAGTGCAAGGGTGTCGAGCAGGGTTCCAACGTTGGGCATCGTGCCCCAGTTGGCGACGTGAGGCCAGTCGGAGCCCCAGACACAACGATCGGGCGCCGCCTCAATCAGACGCTGAGCATATGCCACTGTGTCGGCGTAAGGTGGCTCACTAACGGACAAACGATAGGCGCCAGAGAGCTTGACCCAGCCACCATCGCGCACCAGCGAAACGAGGGTCTGAAAGGCGACATCATCCGGTGCGACTTCTGCGGTTTGAAAGTGACCCATGTGGTCCACCACAAACGGGACCGGCAGACGGGCAATGCGCGAGGCCAAGCGTGGCAGATCGCGCGTATCAACGATAAACTGCAAGTGCCAACCCATCTCTTTTGCCAGCGCACCGTAGCCTTCCAGCGTATCAAAGCCAATGCCTCCACCGTAGAGCACATTGAGCCGCAGGCCAACAACACCCGCGCTTCTTGCCTCTTCATACTCGCGCTCGGGCAAGCCCAGCGGCATCACCGCAATTCCGCGCAGGCGTTCGGGCTGAGCCTTCAGCGTTTGCAGCATGAGGCGGTTATCCACGCCATGCGCACTGACCTGAACAAGCACACCAAAAGTCATGCCAGTTGCATCGAGCATGTGCAAATAGGCTTCGGGCGTAGCTGCAGGGGCCGTATAAGACCGGCTGTCAACAAGCGGGAAGTCGGGCGGCAAGCCGATCACATGTGCATGGGTATCAACAGCACCCGGCGGCACCTGAAAGCTGCGCGGCCCGTGCGGCTGCGGATCGGGTCCGGGGCACGGCGGTGGACTGCCCTGTGACTGGTTTGTCGATTTCATGCTTGTGCGTCCAGCACGCGACCGCGCGTCTCTGGCAGGAGCAGCGCCGCAACCAAAAGCAGGCCGTAGGCGACGACGGAAAATAAGGCGATCGCCGACGACAGCGCCATCTGCGCAGAGGTGTAGCCCACCAGGGTGGGAAATAGCGCACCGATGCCGCGGCCAAAGTTATAAGTGAAGCCCTGGCCGGATCCGCGTAAACGGGTAGGAAACAATTCGGTTAAAAACGCACCCACACCGGACAAATAGCCGCTAGCGAAGAATCCGAGGGGGAAGCCGAGAAAGAGCATCGCTTGATTACTGATATCCACCTTTGTGTAGATCAATACCATGATGATGGCCCCAATGGAAAAGCTGATGAATAACTTACGTCGGCCGATTCGGTCTGCGAGCCACGCGCCCACAAGGTAGCCGACAAAGCTGCCCAAAATCAGGAGCGACAAATACCCGGTTGAGCCGACCACGGTCAGTTTGCGTTCGGTCCTGAGGAAGGTTGGCAACCAGGTAGTGACGGCATAGTAGCCGCCCTGAGCACCGGTGGTGAACAGCGATGCAAGCAGTGTTGTGCGCAGCATGCCCGGCGCGAAAATTTCCCAGATGACGAGCTTGTCGCCGCTGGCCTCGCGCTTCTTGCGTGCCTCGACAGAAATGACCGGCTCCTCCACATAACGGCGCAGGTAAAAGACGAGAAGCGCAGGCAGGGCGCCCACGAGGAACATCGCGCGCCAGGCATCCTCCGGCGGCAAGGCCGTGAAGAGAATTGCCTGCCCCAAAACCGCAAGACCCCAGCCAATGGCCCAGCCGGACTGGACACAGCCGACAGCGCGGCCGCGGTACTGTGCGCGAATGGTTTCACCCATCAGTACGGCTCCCACCGCCCATTCGCCGCCAAAGCCAAAACCCAGCAGCGTGCGCGCTATCATCAGTTGGTTAAAGTTCTGGGCGAAGGCGGATACCAGGCTGAAGAACGAAAACCAGAGAATGGTGATCTGCAGGGTTCGCACGCGGCCGATGCGATCCGAGATATACCCCGCAAACCAGCCGCCGAAGGCCGAGGCCAGCAGCGTGAACGTAACGGCCAACCCGGCATCGCCGCGGTCGACCTGCCACATCGCGATGATGGTGCCGATGACGAGCGGGTAAATCATGAAATCCATGCCATCCATTGCCCAGCCGGAAAAGCACGCCCAGAAGGTTCGCCGTTCAGGCTTGTTCATGTCGCGGTAGAACGCCAGCAGACTGGCGTCAGGCACCGGTACGGTTACGGGTATGGGTAGTTGAGCTTCCACGTTGTCTCCTTGTTAAATTAAAAGGCTGTTTCTGACAAGTACGATGATCCCGAATCACACGGCAGCAGTTTTCTGAAGATAAGCCGGCGCTGTGTCATCTGCGTGATACCTTGGATGTTTCAAAAGCGAGTGTCTCAGGGGCGGCTGACTATTGGCCTGAAAATGCCGGGGGCCGTTTCTCCAGGAACGCTGATACGGCCTCGTCATGGTCCTTCGTGTAGTGCGCCAGCGCCTGGTAGGCGGCCGCGATTTCAAGCGAAGTGGCCAGGCTGACGTGCTGACTCTCTCGCAGCAATCGCTTGCTCAAGCGCAGGGTCAGCGGCGGGT
>JAYWDL010000106.1:0-7117 GCA_043779865.1 Polaromonas sp. | reverse complement strand
AAAGCCTGGAATCTTGTTGTAGGGGTTGGGAATAATCTCGGCTCCCAGCGGAAATACGCCCATGTTCAGGCGGTGCATATTGTCATGGCGGTCGGGTTCAAAAACTGTTCCCTGTTCCTTCGCCAGATCCTGCATGCGCGTCTCGATGAGCAGTTTGGCCTCGGGATGCAGTGCCAGCTCAACGCCCAGGGCTTTGGCCGCGCACTGTCGGGTATGGTCGTCCGGGGTAGCGCCAATGCCGCCCGTGCTGAATACCACATCGCCTGATGTGCGTGCAGCCGAAAAGGCGCGTGCCAGCGTGGCCGTGATGCGGGTCGGGTCATCGCCGACATACTCGGCATAGGCCAGTGGCAAGCCGCGTGCAGCCAGCAGTTCAATGACTTTGGGCAAGTGCTTGTCAGCCCGTTTGCCCGAGAGAATTTCATCGCCGATGATGATGAGTCCAAAATTAGGGGTCATAGAAGAAATCCTGAAATCAAGGCAAGGAATCAGACTGACGGCCCGACCAACCGAAACCCGATGCCGGCTTGGGCAAGGCTTCTGGCAGCGGCTCGACTGCTATGGTATCAATAGCTGAATGCGCCCGTGCAGCCTGCGCTGACGCATGGTTTTTTATGCGAAGCTGCTGCAGGGCGGCCAGGCAGTAGTGGGCAAACCAGAGCGACGAAAAAGCAAACACCAAAGTGTAAATCCAGATGGCGACGGGTACCAGAATCGGCGCCATGGCCACAAACATTGCGCCCGAAGCCCATAGCAGACTGGGTGCAGCGCCAAGGTAGCCGCTCAGCACACCTATGCCCAGCAACGGCAGCCGGTTTTCCCTGAAAATCTGCTGCCGTTCCTCGCTGCTGGCATGCTCTGCCAGCGCGTCGTAAGACATCACGCGGTAGGTGAGCCAGCCCCAGATCAGGGGCGGCAAAATCAATATCAGCGGCGGCACCAGCCACAAGGGAATCGTCACCAGCAGCGCGATGGCGGCCAGCACGGTCGCACCCAGCGACCAGAATACGCTGGCCAACAGGGAGCCGCCTTTTTTGCGCTCCAGCTGCGGAAAACGCCGACCAGCCACTAACGCCACCATGCTGGGCGTCATGAACATCGCCACAAACAGCAGCGTGACGATCACGATCACGGGAATCGACAGAAACAGCAGCAGCGCAGGCGCCAGCACCAGATGCAGACTGCTCAACCCAACCCCTTCCAGCCAGTGGACCATGGCGTTGACCAGTTCGTAGCTTTCCAGGTTGCTTCGCACCACCATGAGCGCGCTTTCCCAGTAAAAGTAGCCCAGGCTGAGCGACAGTGCGCCCATGATGATGACGGGCAATATGGACAGGGCAATGACACGGGGATGCAGGCAATACATGACCGCGCGCCAGAAAGAGTCGAGAAGCTTGCTCATAAGGTGAATATAGCCCCCACACTTGCCACTTCGCGTGCTGCGCTGCCCCCCGAGGGGGCTGAACTTGCCTGGGGCGGCCCGGCGCTGCGTTCGCTCGCCCCAAACTTTGCGCTATATGTCATGCGCGCCCAAGCAGGCGCTTCAAGCCCAGCCACTGCTGCGACCAGAAGCCGCGGCCGTAATCGCGATTTTTCTCGACCTGGTCGCGTATGCCGGTGGAGTCATAGCGCTGCTCGAAGTTGGCAGTGCCATACAGCATGTCCCACCAAGGCAGCAACACGCCGAAGTTATGTCCCCCAAGCGTCTTGGGGCCATGACTTTCATGACCTATGCCGATGCTGTGGTGCAAGCGGTGAAAACGCGGGCTGACCCAAAGCCGCTCACCCATTCGCCCAAACCATAGCCTTACATTGGCATGCTGAAAGCTTTCGCTGAGCTGGGTCAAGGCCACGATGACAATGAACTGGTCGGGCGCCACGCCAATAAGTTGCGCCACCACCACGATGATGCTGTCGCCCAGGATGCTGTCAAGCAGGTGGCTGCGGTTGTCGCTCCACATCGTCATTTGCCGCTGCGAGTGGTGCAGCGAATGCAGGCGCCACCACCATTGCAGTTGATGCTGGCCGCGGTGCGTCCAATAAGCAATAAAGTCAAACACCACCAGATAAATCAGCAGGCTGACCACCGCGTTGTCAGTAATGCCGGGCCATAACTGGTCGAGGTGAAAAGTGCCGTAGCCCGCCGTACGCAAAGCGCCGAAGGCTTCATCAAACCACGGCTGCAGGGTAAAAAACAGCGCAATCCGGAACAGGCCCAGCCGGTGAATCAGCGTGTAAATAATATCGACGCGTATGCTGGCCCGGTCGCTGGGCGAATTCATCACCTCCACCGGCCGCCAGCGCTGCAGCGGGCCGATAACGGCCAGCAGAATGACAATCTGGATCAGACCCACCATGAACCAGGCAGTAGCCGCGTAGGCGTCTTCAAGCAAATTGCCCATGCCCAGCGCAAACATGGCCGGCTGCACCAGCGTTTCAAACAGCCACCCCTGCGCGACGGCGAAAATATTAGCGAGCCAGTCCATAGCGCCTATTTTCCAGCCTGTGCGGCTGTCACGCCGGGCCGGGCTTCAATCCATGCCTTGTATTGGGGATGTTCGCGCAGGGTCTTGAAACAAAAACCGCGCGACTGCAAGCCGGTGATCAGCGGCTCCAGCACCGCTGGCGCCCACGGGTCTTTTCGCGACCAGATGCCCAGGTGAGCCAGCAAAATGTCGCCGGGCTGGATATCACGCAATGCTGTTTTCAGCAGCGCGTCATTGGGGTATTTGTCACTGGGCAGTTCGTCGCCCAAAAAGCCTGCAGGCGACCAGCCGGCATGCTCATAGCCACAGGTTCTGGCGGCGGCCAGGAGCTGCGGCGAAGTTTTACCGCCGGGTGCGCGGAAAAGCGGCAGCGGCTTTTTGCCGGTGATTTCCTGCAGCCGCGTATTGGCGCGGCCGATTTCTTCGCAGTATTGCCGGGCTGTCCAGGTGAAATCCTTGCCTTCCGACGGTCCGGCGGAGGGTCGCACCCTGAATTGCGGCGCTGCGCCCGGCGCTCCGGGCACATCAGCGCGCCAGTAGGTGTGGTTGTAAGTGTGCGAGGCAAACTCGTGGCCTTCTGCAGCACGGGCCTTCCACCAGCCGGCCCAGTGCGTGCCCAGGCTGCCATCGCCGGTTTGGGTACGCTCGTTGGCGGCAAAAAAGGTGACCTTGACCTTGTGCCTGTTCAGCACATCGGCGATGAGCGGGGCCACCTCCATATGGCCGGTATCCAGTGTCAGATAGACCGGCTTGCAGGAAGCACCTGGGGCAGGTTTTTTTACATCAAACTGACCCGTTGCGCTTGATACATGGGCGCAAGCAGCTATTAAAACAATAGCTGCTGCGGCCCGTACAGTGCGTTCAGCGCGGCGCATGATCCAGCGTCCAGACGCCATGGGGGCTCCTGCCAACGTTAACCTGACGCACCACCTTATGGCTGGCAACGTCAATGACGGTGAGTTTACGAATCCAGCGCGAGGTCACCAGAATCTGTGTGCCGTCGCGGCTCACATCCATGCAATCAGGGCCACCGGGTGCGGGAAAGGTATCAACCACCTCCAGTGTCTGCAGATCAATCTTGTTGATGGTGTTGGCAACCCGGTTGCTGACCAGCAGGTGCCGCTTGTCGCCAAAGGCCCTGAATGCATGGGCACCCGCCGCCGTCTTGATGAACTTGGTGCGTTTGGGTTCTTTGCCGCTCACGTCATAGACCTCGATACCGTCACTGCCAGTTAGCGCGACCAGCATAAACTTGTCACCCGCCAATCCAAACACATCGGCGGGTGTCGGGCCGGTTTTGGTGCGCCACTTGATGGTCTGCGTGGCCAGGTCGACTGCAACCAGTTCGTCGCTGTCCTGCATGGTGGAATAAATCGTGCTGCTTTTGCTGTCAATCCAGAGATGGCTGGGCGTTTTACCCGTTGCCACGCGTTTGGCCAGCGTCATTTCCTTGCCATCCCAGTGGTAGATATCGATGTGGTTCAGCCGGTTGGCAGCCGTCACAAACCATTTCATGTCAGGCGAAAACCGCAGCTGGTAAGGGTCGAGAATACCGCGCACGGTGCGTTGCACTTCGGCAGTTTTGGGGTCGATGAACGTCAGCGAGTCAGACAGTGCATTGGCCACAATCACCGACTTTTCGTCTGGCGTGAGGTAAAGGTGGTGCGGTTGCTTGCCGGTGTCAATGCGCTTGGTTTCGCTCCAATTCACCGGATTGATGACGCTGACGCTGTCTTCCAGCGAATTGAGCACAAACACCGGCGTTGTCACAGCGCCAGATACCGGCATGACAGAAGAAACTCGGGGCGTTTGCGCCAGCGCCGGCAAGCACAGCAGGCCGGCAAAAGCGCACAGTCCGGCGGCCAGAAAACGGGAAGAAACATTCACAAAACAAGTCTTTCCAAGGATCAATCCGGTAGTGTAGCGGCCCCGTCATGACAACCCGCTTTAAAAGTCCTGCTCTGCAGCACCGCCCGCATGACTTTGGCAAAGCCCCTTTCACTTTTGCCCAGGCACCGCCGCAATGCTGACCAGGTCCTGCGCCGTCAGCCAGCGCCACTCGCCGGGTTTGAGCTCAGCCGGCAGCGCCAGCGAACCGATGCGCGAGCGGTGCAGCCCCTCCACCCGGTTGCCGACGGCTGCAATCATGCGTTTGACCTGGTGGTACTTGCCCTCGGTCAGCGTCAGGCTCAGCTGAAGTTCGCTGGTTTGCTCGCAGGCAGCAGCCCGCACCGGCTTGGGGTCATCGTCCAGCACCACGCCGGCCAGCAGTTTCTGGATCTGCTGGCTGTCCACCGGATGCTTGGCGGTCACCTCATATATTTTGGGCACATGGTGTTTGGGCGAGCTCATGCGGTGAATGAACTTGCCATCGTCCGACAGCAACAACAAGCCTGTCGTGTCCTGGTCAAGCCTTCCAACGGCCTGCACGCCTGCTGCTGCGCCGCCGCCGCGCTGGCGAATCGACGCCGGCAGCAGCGTGTAAATGCTGGGGTAAGTGCTGGGTTTTTGCGAGCATTCGTAGCCAGCGGGCTTATGCAGCATCAGATAGGCTTTTTCGTGGTAATCCCACGCGACGCCCTGCACTGTGAACCGCAGGCCTTCCGCTATGAATTCCATAGCTGGTTGCACACACGGGACACCCGCAACCGTCACAAAACCCTGTTGGACCAGCCCTGCGCAAACGCGCCGTGTGCCAAACCCCTGGGAGAAGAGAATTTCCTGTAGTTGCATGTGTGTTTTTGCCATGCGCCTATTGTCGCCCGGCAACTCAAGCCGCTGGCCTACCGCATCACAGCGCATCCGCTGTCAGGTAAATCACCCGCCCGCCGAATAATGCCTGATGCTGGAAACCAATATAGGCACTGGCCCGGAAATCCTTCCCCTGCCTGCAATCTGACACGCGACTTGCACCACGATGATTAAAAAAAAACGCCTTGTCCTGGTCATTGCTGCCACATTTTTTCTAACGCTGATCGGCGTACTGATTGCGGTGAACTTTACCAGCGGTGAAAAAGACGTTAGCCGCGAGTTACCGCGCCTTTACTCAACCCACGATCCCCAATTTCGCCGCGCCATGGGTGCATTGCTGGGCCCTCCACTAGTGGGGGGCAATCGTGCGCAGGAACTGCTCAATGGCGAGCAGATTTTTCCCGCCATGCTGGCAGCCATACGCAGCGCACAGCACACCATTACCTTTGAAACCTACATCTACTGGTCGGGCGATATCGGCCGCGAGTTCGCCGATGCACTGTCCGAACGCGCCAGGGCTGGCGTCAAGGTTCATGTTCTGCTTGACTGGCTGGGCAGCGCCAAGATAGACGATTCGTTTCTGGAAGAAATGCGGGCAGCAGGTGTGGAAATTCGCAAGTTTCACAAGCCGAGCTGGTACAACCTGGTTCGCCTGAACAACCGTACGCACCGAAAACTGCTGGTCATCGACGGGAAAACAGGATTTACCGGGGGCGTCGGCATTGCGCCCAAATGGACGGGCGCCGGCCAGGACGCCGATCATTGGCGTGATTCCCATTTTCGTATTGAAGGCCCCGTTGTTGCCCAGATGCAGTCTGTATTCATGGACAACTGGCTCAAGGTCACGGGTCAGGTGATGCATGGCGAAGCTTACTTTCCTGCACTGAAAGCCGTGGGCAACAGCGACGCCCAGGTGTTTTCAAGTTCACCATCGGGCGGCAGCGAAAGCATGCAGCTGATGTACCAGCTGTCGATCACGGCGGCAGACCGCGCCATTGACCTCTCCAGCGCCTACTTCGTTCCTGACGAACTCACCAGCAAGGCGCTGACTGATGCGCTCAAACGCGGTGTGAAAATCCGCATCATCACGCCCGGTGAAATTATCGACACCGAGACCGTGCGCGCCGCTTCCCGAGGCAGCTGGGGAGCGTTGCTCAAGGCCGGCGCCGAAATTTACGAATACCAGCCCACCATGTACCACTGCAAGGTCATGATTGTTGACAAGCTGCTGGTCTCGGTCGGCTCGACCAACTTCGACAACCGCTCGTTCCGCCTCAACGACGAAGCCAACCTCAATGTGTATGACACTGCCTTTGCAGAGCGGCAGACCGGGATTTTTGAAGACGATCTCAGGCATGCACGTCAGGTAACGTACGAAGCGTGGGCCAACCGGCCCTGGAAGGAAAAACTGATGGAGCGGCTGGCACTAATGCTCGGCTCGCAACTGTGATTGCTGATCCGGCGCTTTAAAGTTCAAGCTCAAGCCGTCTGACTGGAAGAATTTTCCAAAAACTCACTGACAACCTTATGAAGCACCTCGAAAGGCTGGGCGCCACTCAACAACACGGCGCTTTCAAGCGCTCCGCCTACTCGTTGCAGAAGCAGTGCCGGTACGCCAGTGATTCCCCAGGCTTGGGCTTGGCGCTGATCCTGGCTGACTGCCTCGGAATATTCGCCCTTTTTCAGCGCCGCGCGCAGGTCCACGACATTAACCCCCACATGGCTGCCGATGTCCAGCAGCACTTCGACGTCGCCAATATCGCGGCCGTGTTCGAAAAAGGCGCGAAAAATCGCCTGGTGCATCGGCTTGCCAAGCCCGGAGTTTCGGGCGAAGCGTTCAGCTTCCAGCGCGAGACGGCTGCGCGGCTGGACAGGAGGCA
>JAYWDL010000105.1:0-7137 GCA_043779865.1 Polaromonas sp. | reverse complement strand
CACTCTGCAAATCCCCGCCTTTTTCTCAACAGTCTTGATCATCCCACGCGGCGAGGAACATTCCTATTCCGGGAAGTTGTTTTTTGCCAGATCCTAATACCTCGCCCCTTGGGGCGGGGTTCTTTATTTTCATGGTGTATTTCCCCCGCATTTTTCCGTCTTTCCTCTTGCTCATTTCGCTTCTCTCAAATTGCTGAATTTAACCATCAGCTATGGAGTACGTTTTTCGGGGGCAGATCAATCGGTTGGTCAGGCTGCCTGAAAACCCAGCCTGTAAAGATGGGCATATGCTCCATTTTTTGCCACAAGTTCCATATGCGTGCCTGACTCCACAATCCGCCCGCCATCCATCATGACAATGCGGTCAGCATACTGGATTGTGGACTGGCGGTGGGCGATGACCAGGGACGTGCGTCCGAAGGCCAGGCGTTTGATCGCTTCCTGCACTGCCAATTCAGATTCAGTGTCCAGTGCTGAAGTGGCTTCATCCAGGACAAGAATAGGCGCATCCTTGTAAAGCGCACGTGCAATGGCTACTCGCTGGCGCTGGCCACCAGAAAGTTGCATGGCGTTATGGCCGAGAAGGGTGTCCAGACCTTGGGGAAGCTCCGCAAGCAGCGCACCTAAATTGGCAGCTGTCAAGCATTGCATTACCCGCTCGCGATCAATACGCTGCCCCAGCGCCACGTTGACTGCAATGCTGCTGTTGAGCATCACCACATGCTGACTCACAACGGCAAATTGCGAGCGCAAGGACTTTAGTTCCCAACTGCGAATCTCCTGACCATCCAGGGTGATATTCCCGGAACTCATTTCAATAAACCTGGGCAGCAGATTCACCAGCGTTGTTTTCCCGGAACCTGACGCACCGACAATTGCGAGTGTTTCGCCCGATTTGATGGAAAGGCTGAAATTCCTGAGCGCCGGGGTTGCATCGGCTTTGTAGGCTACCGTGACATTGGCAAACTCAATCGCGCCTTCGGCTCTGTTTTTTACAAAAACACCTCCGACCTCGTCAGGAGTCATATCCATCAGGTCCAGTCCGCGCTCAAGCGCCGCCAGTCCGCGAGTTATTGGAGTGGCTGCATCCGACAGACTTTTGATGGGTGCAATCAATAGAAGCATGGCGGTGACAAACGCCACAAATCCGCCTACGGTGGTTGTGTTTTCAGCGCTTTGCATCAGAGCAATCGAAATAACTGCTGAGAGCGCCACCGCTGCCAGCACTTGCGTGATCGCGCTCATGCCTGCATAGGCCGTGGTGGATTTCATTGAAAGACGGCGCAGGGAATGGCTCAAGACATCGAAGCGGCTGGCTTGGCTAGCTTGCGCGCCGTGTAGTCGAATGTCACGATTTGCCATCACATTTTCTTCCACCACATAAGCCAGATTGTCCGTAGCAGTCTGACTTTCCCTGGTCAGCCGGTAAAGGCGCTTGGACAGGACCTGAATAACAAACGCCACAGCAGGGAACAAAAAAGCAACGATCAGCGTCAATTTCCAGTTCAAATAAACCAGGTACCCGATCAGCGCCAGTAACGTCAACAGATCACGGGCAAGTCTCATGATCGCATTGATCAGGAGTGAAGAACCATTGAACACTTCATAGACTACAGTATTGGAGATAGCGCTGGAGCTTTGATCTGAAAATAGCGTGAGCCTGGCGCTCAGGAGCTTATTAAACATGGCCTTGCGTAACTGGAGCAAACCATCATTGGTGACCTTGGCTAGCGCAAACTGAGCCAGAAATCCTGAGAGGCCCCGTATGGTGAAAAGTAGCATCAGCGTAAGCGGAACCAGCCAGAGATTAAGAGAACCTCGCTGGAAACCCCGGTCTAGTAGCGGCTTGAGCAGGGCTGGAACGAAAGGCTCGGTGGCCGAGGCTACGATGGTCGCGCCTATGGCCAATGCCCAGCCGGCCCGCGAAGCGCTGAAGTACGGCCAGACTCGGGCAATCCTGCGTGAAAGTGTCAGTTTGGCAGTTGTTCCAACAGTATTTGGTTTTGTGGACTGATTCACGTCGCTTGCTCGTGTTGGGGCGGAACGTTGGCCTGACTGGAAGTTTTACATAAGCCCAAAGCCAGCAGCAAGCCAAGCAGGACGCAGAAGAAATCACCAATTTGCGCGTCGTAAATTGAAGCGTTGAAAAGGCAGGCAATAGACAACGCCAGCAGTGTGGATTGTGTTGCCCGCGCATAAGGTTTTTCCATTCTCATGCTGTCTCGCAAGACTGAAAGCATCAGGGTAAAAAGAAGAAAGATCCCGGGAATGCCGAGCTGCACGCCCCACAAAAGATATTCCTGATGCGGGTTCCCATTGCCGTCAATATCTTTGTGTGCAGGGTTGTGCGCACGTTGGAGCCGGTTGTACTCCGTACTCCAGCTACCCACACCTGAGCCCGCAAGTGGATGCTGGTAAATAGCCTGCAGTGCAGTACGCCAAAAGCCAAGCCGGACCCCCGATGAAGTGCTGGGTTGCACTTCGCTTGAATACGATTGCACTTCAGTTTCGACCAGGGTCAACCTTTCGCGCACTTTCGTTGAGCTGAAAAACAAACCCATAGCCAGAATAAATGGCAGCAGGACGACAACTGCACGGTATTTTTTAGGCAGCTCCCACATGATGGCAATGGACAGCAAGGCAATGGCAACGATATGACCACTGCGTCCTATCAGTATGAAAAAAACATTCAGTAGAGCCATCAGCGCTAAAAAAACCGCGATATGCCGACCCAATCGACCCGGTGCAAGTTCTCGCAAATGCCAGCAGATTGCAGCAAAAACAGTACACATGATGCCTTGGTCGAGATAGCTGGAAAATACTGAGTATTCTGTTAGCGCCTTGTCAGAGGTCGCCCAGGGAACAGGCAGATGAGCGAATAGCATCCAGGAACTGGTCATCAGAAATGACTGCGCCAGAACGAAGGCCGCCAGCGCATAAACTGCTTCGCGCCGGTTGCGGATAAGTAGCATCATCAACACAATCACGATCAACTTGCCATACTTGGCCAAAGAGCCCAAGGCATCGACCTGCGGTGCTACTGTCCAAAAAAGGCTGAGTGCAAACGCGAAAAAAGTTAGCAGCACTGCAATCGGTGTGTACTTTCCAGCCAATGGTGTGCCGGCCTTCGGTATGCGCCGGGCTAGCAAAACAGTCACTCCGCAAACAAGCAGCAAAAATTTGGCAATGCTGATGATAACCATTGACAGTCCCACAGAGGCGGCTGCCATACAGATGACTATAAGCCGGAAATTAATTGTTTTTTTAAGCAAAATGGTTGCTGAGGTCGCCCGATGAATTGTCCGCATTATCGGTGACTCGGTGACGATTACCCCTGCGTCAGAATATTTGTCGCTTCAATAGAACCAGGAACGTGGGGGCGATGATGGAAAGATAGAAATGGCACGATACGAACAATCATTGTGGACTTGAAGTTGACCCCTTTCACGGACACCGTATTGTTCAAACAGTAGGATCCCAAGCTGCCCAATACAAAGCCACACTCCCTCAGTGCCAAGTTCAGATGGAGCGAGACAT
This sequence comes from Polaromonas sp., assembly GCA_043779865.1. Classification (GTDB taxonomy): domain Bacteria; phylum Pseudomonadota; class Gammaproteobacteria; order Burkholderiales; family Burkholderiaceae_C; genus Polaromonas. The sequence goes on along the minus strand of JAYWDL010000105.1, from coordinate 3,600 downwards.
ATTGACAAAGGCTATGGCCTGGTTTGCCGGCAAAAGCGACGAGACGTCCACGCCGTCTACCGGCTCGTGAAAGCAAACCAGGCCGAACTACCCATCCGTGCCCGGTGCGAGACATTGGCGGTATCGACTGGCGGTTACTATGCCTGGGCAGCTTTGTGAAAGATGGAAGACGAAAAACCCCGTTTGACTGTCGTGTAACTGCCACCAATTTCCCTGATCCATGCATTGAACGATACCGATGGCTAGAATGATTTCCATGGCAACCCAATCTCCCAAGTCTCCGGCCCAACCGCCAGTCCCCGTTATCAGGCCCGACGATGGAAACGGCGGGACTTCTGTGGTGCTGGAGCGCCGGCCGCAGAAAACCAAGCCGCCGCAGATGTACCAGGTGGTCCTGCTCAATGATGACTACACGCCGATGGAGTTTGTAGTGGTGGTCATTCAGGAATTTTTTAACAAGGACCGCGAAACCGCGACGCAGATCATGCTCAAAATCCATCTGGATGGCAAAGGAATTTGCGGTGTGTTTTCCAAAGACGTGGCGGCCACGAAGGTTGATCAGGTCACCGAAGCGGCCCGAAAAAATGGCCATCCGCTGCAGTGTGTCAGCGAGCCCATTGAATAATCGAAAAACCGGCCAATATTCCCTTCACAGTCAAGTAACGTATTACCCAAGCAAGCCGAAAGGAAAATCTATGATTGCCCAGGAACTAGAAGTCAGCTTGCACATGGCCTTTGTCGAGGCACGCCAGCAGCGTCACGAGTTCATTACCGTTGAACACCTGCTGCTGGCCTTGCTGGACAACCCCAGTGCCGCTGAGGTGCTGCGAGCCTGCTCCGCGAATGTGGATGATTTGCGCAAGGCGCTTGCCAATTTCATCAAAGACAATACGCCTCAGGTCGCTGGCAGCGATGATGTGGACACCCAACCCACGCTGGGCTTCCAGCGGGTGATTCAGCGCGCCATCATGCATGTGCAGTCCACCGGCAGCGGCAAAAAGGAAGTAACCGGCGCCAATGTGCTAGTTGCCATTTTTGGCGAAAAAGACTCGCACGCCGTGTATTACCTGCACCAGCAGGGTGTCACTCGCCTGGATGTGGTGAATTTCATTGCCCACGGCATCAAGAAAAGCGATCCGCCCGAGCCGACCAAAACCAGCGAAAGTGCTGCTGAAAATGAGGAGGGTGGCGATAAGAACGAAAAATCTTCGCCCCTTGAGCAGTTCACGGTCAACCTCAACCAGCTGGCCAAAGATGGCAAAATCGATCCGCTAATCGGCCGCCATTACGAAGTCGAGCGCGTCATCCAGATTCTTTGCCGTCGCCGCAAAAACAACCCGCTGCTGGTAGGCGAAGCCGGCGTGGGCAAAACGGCGATTGCCGAGGGCCTGGCCTGGCGCATCACGCAAAAAGACGTGCCTGAAATTCTGGCCGAAGCGCAGGTCTATTCACTCGATATGGGCGCGCTGCTGGCCGGCACCAAATACCGCGGCGACTTCGAGCAGCGGCTCAAAGGCGTGCTGAAGTCTTTAAAGGACAAGCCCAACGGCATCTTGTTCATCGACGAAATCCACACCCTGATCGGTGCCGGTGCGGCTTCGGGCGGTACGCTGGATGCGTCCAACCTGCTTAAGCCGGCGCTCAGCTCGGGTCAGCTCAAGTGCATTGGCGCTACCACGTTCACCGAATACCGCGGGATTTTCGAAAAAGATGCGGCGCTGTCACGGCGCTTTCAGAAAGTCGATGTGGTCGAGCCTACGGTGCAGGAAACCGTCGATATCCTCAAAGGCCTGAAGTCGCGCTTTGAAGAGCACCATGGTGTCAAATACGCCTTGGCTGCCCTGCAGGCTGCAGCTGAACTCAGCGCCAAGTACATCAATGACCGGCATCTGCCCGACAAGGCGATTGACGTGATTGACGAGGCAGGTGCTGCCCAGCGTATTTTGCCTGCCAACAAGCGCAAGAAAACCATCACCAAGACAGAGGTGGAAGAGATTGTGGCCAAGATTGCCCGCATTCCGCCTGCCAACGTCTCCAACGATGATCGCGGCAAGCTCAAGACGCTGGAACGCGACCTGAAAAGCGTGGTGTTTGGCCAGGACAAGGCGCTGGACGTGCTTGCGTCGTCGGTCAAGATGGCGCGCTCGGGCCTGGGCAAGGACGACAAGCCGATTGGCTCCTTCCTGTTTTCAGGTCCCACCGGCGTCGGCAAGACCGAAGCGGCCAAGCAGCTGGCCTACATCTTGGGCATTGAGTTGCTCCGCTTTGACATGTCCGAGTACATGGAGCGTCATGCCGTGAGCCGCCTGATTGGCGCGCCTCCGGGCTATGTCGGTTTTGACCAGGGTGGCCTGCTGACCGAAGCCGTCACCAAGAAGCCGCATTGCGTGCTGCTGCTTGACGAAATCGAGAAAGCGCACCCCGATATCTTCAACGTGCTGCTTCAGGTCATGGACCACGGCACGCTGACGGATAACAACGGGCGCAAGGCTGATTTCCGCAACGTGATCATCGTAATGACTACCAATGCGGGTGCAGAGACGATGAACAAGGCGACGATTGGCTTTACCAATCCGCGCGAGGCCGGCGATGAAATGGCCGACATCAAGCGCCTGTTTTCGCCCGAGTTCCGCAACCGCCTTGATGCGGTGGTGAGCTTCAAGGCACTGGACGAAACCGTCATCCTGCGGGTGGTCGACAAGTTCCTGCTGCAGCTCGAGACGCAACTGGCCGAGAAGAAGGTGGAAGTGACTTTCACCGACACGCTGCGCAAGTATTTGGCCAAGAAAGGTTTTGATCCGCTGATGGGCGCACGTCCGATGCAGCGGCTGATCCAGGATACGATTCGCCGTGCGCTGGCGGACGAGCTGCTGTTTGGACGCCTGATCGAAGGCGGTCGCCTGACCGTTGATATGAAGGTGACGACCGACGAAAAGGGTGTGGAAACTGGTGAAGTGGAGCTTGACATCCAGCCGCTTCCCAAGCGCGAAGGCCGTGCCAAGCCGGAGTCGGAAGCTGCCGAAGCCAGTTGATCACCCTGAATTCCTGAGCGCCGCCTGCAAAGGCCGGAAAGTTTCAAAAGGCCGGTAGCATCACGCTATCGGCCTTTTTTATGGCGCTATAAAAATAATAGCTTTCTGCGCCCGTAATGCTTGCGCCAAGGGCTGTTTTTACTCAAAAATTGTAGAAAAAACCAATCATGCCTCCCCACACTTTTCTCTGGCACGACTACGAAACCTTTGGCCTTAATCCGCGCCGCGACCGGCCGGCGCAGTTTGCCGGCATTCGCACCGATGCCGAGTTAAATGAGATCGGTGAACCGCTGATGATTTACTGCCAGCCCGCCAACGACTATCTGCCTGACCCGGCCTCCTGCCTGATTACCGGCATCACGCCGCAGCATTGCCTTCAGCACGGTGTGGCCGAGCACGCGTTTGCGGCGCATATCGAGCAGGCGCTGGCGCAGCCCGGCACCATTGGAGTTGGTTACAACACCATCCGTTTTGATGATGAAGTGACGCGCCACCTGTTCTGGCGCAACCTGATTGACCCGTATGCGCGCGAATGGCAAAACGAGTGCGGCCGCTGGGATTTGCTCGA
>JAYWDL010000104.1:0-7145 GCA_043779865.1 Polaromonas sp. | reverse complement strand
TTCGTCATCGCGAGGCCGCAGGCCGTGGCTATCCATCGCCCTCAAAGCGCAGCCATGGATTGCCGCGCTACGCTCGCAATGACGAAAGTGAATGACTGGCATTTTTGTAATTTCCTGCTCCCTTAGTTCCAGCCATTGCTGGGTGCCGTCTGCCAGCGGTGCCAGAGGCCCATGTCCAGGCCCCGGACAAACGTCTCCAGACGACCGTCAAGATTCGAGCCGATAGTGGCTTCCTCCAGGATACCTCCGCCAAGGGAAGCCCAACCGGACCAGCCGTTGTTCGGCGCCGTTTGCCAGATATGCCAAAGAGCGCCGTCATTGCCTCGCGCAAACACTTCGATGCGCCCGTCCTTATTCCTGCCCGCCGTCGGCATGCTGGTGATCCCGCCGCCTCTCGACGCCCACCCCGACCAGCCGTTGTTGGGCGCCGTTTGCCAGATATGCCAAAGAGCGTTGTCGTTTCCTCGCGCGAAGACCTCAAGCCGCCCGTCAGCGTTATTGATGACCCACGGGGAGCTTGTGATGATGCCGCCCATTGATGCCCATCCCGACCATCCGTTGTTCGGTGCGGTTTGCCAAAGGTGCATCAGCGACCCGTTGGTGCCGCGAACGAATATTTCAAGGCGTCCATCTGCATTGCTGCCAATCGCCAGCCTGCCGAGGCATTGCAATCCAAGGGAGGCCCAGCCGGACCATCCATTGTTGGGCGCGGTTTGCCAAATGTGCCAAATTGCCCCATCGGTGCCGCGGGCGAACACTTCAAGCCGGCCATCCAGATTTCGTCCGACGACCGGATCGCTCGTAATGATTCCTCCCAGCGATGCCCAACCCGACCAGCCGTTGTTGGGTGCGGTCTGCCAGATATGCCATAAAGCGCCATCGGTGCCGCGGGCGAACACTTCAAGCCGACCATCCTTATTTCGTCCAACACCAGGAATGCTCGTCAGTGATCCACCCATCGACGCCCACCCCGACCAGCCATTGTTCGGCGCTGTCTGCCAGATGTGCCACAACGCATTGTCGGTTCCACGGGCAAAGACCTCGAGCCTGCCATCGAGGTTGTTCTCGACGACTGGCGGCGTCGTAAGCTTGCCGCCCATGCTCTGGAATCCGGTGGCCGGGACTTTCACGCCCTTTGCGCCATACATCGGGAAGAACTGCCCGTTGAACACCATATCGGCGTAGGCAATCTTGAAGAATCCGCCAACGCCCCAGGTCGTGTCCCACGAGTTCTTGCAAATCCAGCACTGCTCGGCCTCTGAATAACCAATGACCTGGACGCAGTGGCCGCCGGCAACTGCGCCAGTTACATGGTGATAGACGCCCCCCGTGTAGGTGAAGAAATCGTCAAATACCGTAAAGCAGCCGGCCACTGGACCGGTTGTTGTGAGGTAGTTCTTGACCTCGACAGGCGTCGCAAGTGCGACCCTGTTCGTGATTTTTACCGCGCGCTGGTTGCGGTCGGGCGCAAGATGGCATTGCGGCGGTCCAGACCAAATGTCGTTATTGGGGAAGGCCGACGCATAGGGGAACGCCGGCTCGTCGCAAACACCGCGGGCAATCATCTGATCGAGACACTGATCTGGCCACCACCCGCCACAATTGGCGCCATGACTGGAACAGAAGTGTGAGTCCGCTTCGGACAAGTTCAGCCATTGACCGCTCTCGATATGCGCCATGGATTCCACGAGCGCCGAACTCGCGAAGGATACGCAGGATCCGCAGCCGCCCTGCTGCGTGACCGGTGTGATCTGGTTGCCGTTTTGATTGCGCCAATCCACGGCTGGCGCAAACGCCGGTGCTACCGCTCGCGGCACAGCGCTGGCCATTGCCATCGCCTCGGGGCTGGGTTCGGCACCCAGCATCCGTTTACGGAGTGCTTCGGGAAGGGTCGACAACGGCGTATCGCCCGCTCGCCATCGCGCGTTGGTCTCACTTAAGGCTGCCCTGACCTGCTGTAGATTCACTGCTGTCATAACTTTCTCCTTTGTGTATGCCAAGAATCTGAGTTCCAGGAAGGAAATCAGGCTACTGTGCTCATCGACTTCACCCAGCAAGTCACAGGGTCGCAAGTCCAGGTCACCGTCAAGGAAGCATGCAGCGGGATATTTCCGTCCCCAATCCCGCCTACGCAGCCTTGATGCGAAGCCTACCGCCCGGCAGGCAAAAGCGTTAGGACAATCCTGCGAATCGCTAGGACAATCTTGCTGTCGCCTGGTATTCGCTCGGGCAGCCACCGAGCTGTCGCTTGAACGCCCGGATGAAATACGAGAGGTCGTTGAATCCGACGGCGTAAGCCACTTCCTTGGCGAGTGCGCCGGGTTGAGCACGACGCAGCACGGCAACCCTCGGGCGTTTGCGTCAGCAGGTAGTAGTGGTGGCTGATCAGGCAGTAGGCATGCAGCATCCCGTTAAAGCGCTGGCAGAACTGCACCAGCAGCGCCAGCCAGGCGTGGCGGTCGTCGGCGTCAGCATGCTAAATGTCCTCGCGCTGGCCGCCGCGCGAGCGCTACATTATTGATAGCTGCCAACGCACATAATTCGCAGGGTAGAGGCTGATTTGGCTCAAGACGCGTGCGAGTAGATGTCGCATCAAAAGACCCTTGAGTCTTTTGTGCGAGCAGTATTGAGACTACAAAAATTTAATTTTTCGCTATTATGTGACCACATTAAAACCTGAGGCCAGCCATGCAAGTCTCCATACGCGAACTCAAAGCCAATCCCACCCGCGCCATTACCTTGATGCAGCAGGGCGAGCTTGTTCAGATCACTTCACATCGCAAAGTGGTGGCCGAGCTGGTGCCGCCCGGAAAGAGTAAGCCGCGCAAGGCCGCTTCATCGGACGAAGAAGCCATGCAGCGGCTGATTGACTCCGGTGCCATTGCTCATGTGCCGACAAAGCCCCTGCGTCTGGGCCAAGCGATCATTTTTCCACCCGGGCCAGACGGGCAGACCATGAGCGATTTGGTGCTGGAGATGCGGGGGCCGCGGTGATTCTGTTTTGCGACACATCCGCACTCATGAAGGTGTATGCGCAAGAAGAATACAGTGAACGTATGAAGCTATTGGTCGAAGCGTCAAGCACCTGCCTTGTCAGCCTGATCACCTGGGCCGAAATGTGCGCCGCCTTTGGACTCAAGCAGCGTACCCAACAACTCACCAAAACTCAGGCTGCCGCGGGTTTGAGGCGACTCCACCAGGAATGGCCCAGCTTTTCGCATGTTGCGGTTGATTCATCCCTTGTAACTGATGCCGGAGAATTAGCCCTGCGCTTTGGCCTGCGCGCCTATGACGGCGTGCAACTCGCCAGCGCACACCGCGCCCACCAGCAGCTGGGAAGCAACCTGACTTTTTGCTGCTTTGACAAGCAACTCAATAGCGCCGCCGCTGCATTGGAAATAGCGGTACTTTCCCAATAGGATGTGGAAAAGGAATTTAAACCATGGAACATGTGACCCTTGAGCCATGTCGTTATACACAAGTCCTTACCCGTCAACTGAAGGGCCTGGCTGCCCTTTTTTACGCTTTCCCACCTTTGGGGGAAGGCGGGGATGGGAGTTCTGTGCGCCTGCAACTTCTTTCAAACAAGGCAGGTGTGGTGACTTTGCCTTTCGGCCTGTTTTGCGCCGGTTAACGAGTGCCCGCCTCGCTGGCCCCCATCCCAACCTTCCCCCAGAGGGTGAAGGGGCCAAACCTGCAGACCCTTGAGCGTGATAGTCGCCCGGACACACGCCAAAGTCACGCCTGAAGGCCCGGGTGAAATACGAAAGCTCGTTGAAGCCGAGCGAGTCAGCCGCTTCCCTGGCAAATTAAGCGACCCACCCAGCCCCGACGAGCCAGCCGCACGCACCGGGCGAAGGGCGTTAAAACAATTCTGCTATTCGTTAGGACGATCCTGCTATCTTGCGCCCGCCTGATGGTCGCATGGGCGATGTGATGGCGGGTGGCTTCACCGCCAGTTGCTACATTATTGATAGCTCACAACGCACATGATTAGCGGAGTAGAGGCTGATTTAGCTCAAGACGCTGGCGGGTGAATGTTGTATTGCAAGATTCCGTGGCTTAGCCAGGCCTCACCATGCCATGGTCTGGCATCTCTGCCGCACATTGAACGCGACGCCTCAATTGTCATACTCAAGGGTACCGGGATCGGTCTGCCCGACGCTCAGATAAAACAGCACTAGCAGGGGGCTGTGTCTGGCGTGGAAAAGCGCTGGTCATCTGACGACCTGCGCACTGCCTCAGTGCGCTTTTTCCCAGTTGGGTCCAAAACCGATCTCGGCCAGCAGCGGCACCTTGAGATCAGCCACGCCGGCCATGAGGCGCGGAATCTCTAGCCTGACCCATTCAACCTCGGCTTCTGGCACCTCGAACACCAGCTCATCATGCACCTGCATGATCATTTTGGTGCCGCGCTTTTCGGCGTCAAGCACGTCCTGCACGGTGTTCATGCTGAGCTTGATCAGGTCGGCGGCGGTGCCCTGCATGGGCGCGTTGATGGCGGCACGCTCGGCGCCGGCGCGGCGCGGACCGTTGGGCGAGTTGATTTCGGGCAAATACAGACGCCGGCCGAATACGGTTTCGACATAACCCTTGGCTTTGGCCGACAGCCGGGTTTCATCCATGTAGTTTTTCACGCCCGGATAACGCTGGAAATAGCGGTCGATGTAGGCGGCCGCGGCCTTGGTTTCAATGCCCAGGTTGCGCGCCAGGCCAAAGCTGCTCATGCCATAAATCAGGCCGAAGTTGATGACCTTGGCATAGCGGCGCTGCTCGCTTCTGACCTGCTCCACCGGCACGCCAAACACCTCGGCTGCAGTGGCGCGATGAACGTCCAGGCCGCTGGTGAAGGCGTGGAGCAAGGCCTCGTCGCCACTGATGTGCGCCATGATTCGCAGCTCGATCTGGGAATAGTCGGCGCTGGCAATCACACTGCCGGTCGGTGCCACAAAGGCCTCGCGCACGCGCCGGCCTTCGGCGGTTTTGACCGGAATGTTTTGCAGGTTGGGGTCGTTGCTGGACAGGCGGCCGGTCACGGCAACGGCCTGCGCATAGTGCGTATGCACCCTGCCGGTTCGGGGATGCGCGAGCTTGGCCAGCTTGTCGGTGTAGGTGCCCTTGAGCTTGGATAGACCGCGGTGCTCCAGTATTTTGGCGGGCAGTGGGTAGTCTTCGGCCAGCTTTTCCAGTACTTCTTCATCGGTGCTGCGCGCGCCGCTCGGCGTCTTCTTGACAATCTTCATGCCCAGCTTGTCAAAGAAAATCTCGGCCAGTTGCTTGGGACTCCCCAAATTGAAGGGCTGGCCGGCAATCTCGTAGGCCTCGGTTTCGAGTTGCAAAAGGCGCGCGCCCAGCTCGCCGCTTTGCCTGGCCAGCATGGGCGCGTCGATCAACACACCGTTGCGCTCAATGCGGTACAGCGATTCACTGCTCTGCATTTCGAGCTCATAGATAAAAAGCAGCTTGTCATTGGCCTGCAGCTGCGGCCATAGCACCCGATGGACGTCCAGCGTCTGGTCGGAGTCTTCACAGGAATATTCCGCAGCCTTGGCAATATCGACCTGATTGAACTTGATCTGGCTGGCCCCCTTGCCGCACAGGTCTTCATAGTTGATGCCGCTGCGTCCCACATGCCGCTCGGCCAGGCTGGCCAGCCCGTGCGGCTTGTTCACTTCGAGTACATAGCTTTGCAGCATGGTGTCGTGCGCATAGCCCTGCACCTCAATGCCATGGTTGGCAAACACATGGCGATCGTATTTGACGTTCTGGCCCAGCTTGGCTTTGGCCGGGTTTTCGAGCCAGGGCTTGAGTTTGGCGAGCACTTCATCCCTTGCCAACTGGGCCGGTGCATCGGGGTAGTCATGCGTCAACGGAATATAGGCCGCCTCACCGGGCGTGACACTAAAGCTCACGCCAACGATCTGGGCCAGCATTTCATCGAGCGACGTGGTTTCGGTATCGACGGCCACCAGTTCGGCCGCTTCGATTTTGGCCAGCCAGCGGTCAAACGCTTCCCACGTCAAAATCGTGTCGTACAGCAGGTTGGTGGCACGCGCTGCCAGTGGCGTGTCGAGCAGCGGAGCCTCATCAAACAGGCCCGGAGAATCCGCAGAAGCTGCCGGCGTTCGGGGATGCCGGCGTTCGGCGCCACCGATCAGTTCTGGCGGCGTGCTTTCAATCTCAATCTGCTTGACCAGCCCCTTGAAACCATATTTTTCATAAAAACCCTTCAATTCGCTCGTCTGCTGTGCGCCAATAGCTATTGATTCCATAGCAGGCAGGCCGTCGATGTAGGCGGCCAGTTCGCAGTCTTTCTTGATGGTCAGCAGCTCTCTGCCCCTGGGCAGCCAGTCCAGCGAGTTACGCAGGTTCTCGCCAACGATGCCCTTGATCTCGCCGGCTCTGGCCACCAGCGCATCGAGCGAGCCGTATTCCAGCAGCCACTTCACAGCCGTTTTGGGGCCAACTTTCGGCACGCCGGGCACGTTGTCCACCGCATCGCCGACCAGCGTCTGGTAGTCCACCATGAGGCGCGGCGGCACGCCGAATTCAGCTTCTACTCCAGCCAGGTCGCGCCGGCGGTCATTCATGGTGTCGATGACGGTGATATGTTCATCAACCAGCTGACTCAGGTCCTTGTCGCCGCTGGAGATGATGACCTCAATACGCTGCTGTGAAGCCATGCAGGCCAGCGTGCCAATCACGTCGTCGGCCTCCACGCCCGGCACGGTCAGCACTTTCCAGCCAAGCAGCTGCACTACTTGATGAATCGGCTCGACCTGGCTGCGCAGATCATCAGGCATGGCCGAGCGCTGGGCCTTGTACTCGGGGTAGAGTGCATCGCGAAAGGTCGAGCCCTTGGCATCAAACACGCAGACAGCGTAGTCGGACCGCACATCCTTGCGCAGCTTTTGCATCATGTTGATCATGCCGCGAATCGCGCCGGTGGCCGGACTGAGCGGGTCGCCCGGGTTAACGCGTAAATCAGGCATGGCATGAAAGGCGCGGTACAGGTAGCTGGAGCCATCGACCAGCAGCAAGGTTTTTTTGTCAGAGCTCATAAGGCCAGATTGTCGGGGATATCGGCAAAGTGCTCCAGTCAGGCGGCCAGTCTTTCGCAAGGCCTTGAAGCGCCACTTTGGCAG
>JAYWDL010000103.1:0-7149 GCA_043779865.1 Polaromonas sp. | reverse complement strand
GGCGGGCATCGACCAGCGTTTCAATCAGCAGCTGCTGGGTCTGGTTGAATGTCACCACGCCGAGCGTCAAGTGCTTCTTTTGGGGCGAAAGGTAATGCGCGCTGATGCCTTCGACAATCGCGTCGGCCTCAAGCCGGTTGGTCCGGCTGCCGCCCCGGTCGTACACCCCGTGGACGCGCTCGAATCGCACCGCGCTGTCGTCAGTGACCGGCGAGGGGAAGGTGACGAGGCTGGATTCGTAGTAGTTGACGTTGCTGAAAGTAATCAGGCTTTCGTGGCGGCTTCGGTAGTGCCACTGCAGGCTCAGGCGGTTCATGCCGGCGCCCAGGCATTCGTCAAGAATGCTTTCGAGGTCTTCGACCTGCTCGTCAGCCATGCCGCCGCCTTCGGGGTCGCCTGACTTGCTGAAAAAGCTGGTGGGCGGCAGTTGCTTGGGATCGCCCACCACGACCAGCTGCCGGCCACGGGCAATCGCGCCCACGGCATCCCATACCGGAATCTGCGACGCTTCGTCGAAAACCACCAGATCGAAGGGGGCATAACCCGCGTCCAGGTACTGCGCGACGGACAGCGGTGACATCAGCAGGCACGGCTTGAGCTTGGGAAGCAGGGTCGGCAGGCCGTGGACAAGTTGGCGAACCGGCATCTGCCGGCGCTGCTTTTGCAACTCCCTCCGCAAGCGTCCCAGTTCACTGTCGGGGCCGACGGCGTCGCCGGAGAGCGAAGGAATACGGCCTGACAGGGTGGCAACGATGTAATGCTCGGTCAGCTTCTGGAAGCGCGCGTCGGCGCCCTGGAACTCGCGGATTTTTCGCGCATGGTCAGCGCTGGAAAAACCGCGCAATACCGGGTCGCTGTCGATGGTTTTTTTCAGCCACCAGTTGCGGTAGCTGAACTTGAAATGCTCCTCCACCTGGCTCAAGGGCACCGCCCCGCTTTCGAGGCTGAGCACCAGCCCCTGCAGGCCCTGGTCCATCGCCTGCTGCCTGACGTGGCGCCACAGGCACCAGGGCTGAATCAGCCGCCGGCTGGTTTGCCAGCCGCCGAGCACGCCCTGAATCCGTTCGAGTGCGCCGCCTGCATCGCAATAGCCCTGCAGCGGTTCGACCGGCTGGGCCAGGGCGTCCAGCGCGTCGAGCTTTTGCGTGAACTCGCGCCAGGCGTTGCGATAGTTCAGCAGCGCGCGGCCGACATGCCCACTGGCGGCCAGGGCGGCCCGGTTGTCGGACACCAGCGGCTGAAGCGCCTGATGAAGACTACTGACCAGGGTCAGCTCAGCCCCGGCAACCCGAATGACGGCCTCGGAAAATGTCCCGGCCCACCGCTCATAACTGGCCACACCGGCCCAATCCGTCGTGAGGCCTTCGTAGGACTCCTGCAGCAGCGCCTCGGCATCCGGCTGCATGACGCGCAGCGCCTGGTCTTCTTCATTCAGCGCCGCCAGTGGCGCCAGCAGGGACTGGACATCGGCTTCGCCCGGTCGCTGGTTGTCAGTGCGAAAGCTGCTCAAGCGGCCAGTCATCGCACGCCGGGAAAACCAGGATTTCGGCCACCAGTCGGACTTTGCCTGCGACCATTGCGCCTGGAGTTCCACGCCATTGAGCTTGGCCACCTGGGCCGTCCAGCCGGGACCGACGTGCTGCCAGTGCTGATTGCGGGCCAAGCCGTGCTGCGCCAGCGCATGAACCCGCGCCCGCGCGTCCGGGTCATGCGCTTGCCGTGCCAAACCAGCGGGTACGCCGGGCGCCAGCAACAGCACGTCCGCCAGCTGGTCCAGCGCGCCATACGCCTGCAGACTGAGGCCTGTAGTGGACTGCCCGGTCAGCTTTGCAAGGGCGGCTGACTTGTCCTGCAAGGATCGAATGGCGGCATCCAGCACTTGGGCTGCCCCCAACATCTCGTCTTGCCATGAAGGCGACCAGTCCGTCTGGCCGATGTGGGACAGCGGGTGATCCTGAAGCTTCTCCAGCCCACCGGCCAGCGACGCCATCCGCCGGGCTGTTTCGTCAAGCCGGTCCAGATCGGCGCGGTCATGCATCAAAGGGTCGGACCACGGCATGGCCGACGGTTCTTCGCCCGTGTGCTCGATACAGGTTCCGGTCGCCCCAAAGACGGTGAAACCGTTTTGATACTCGCGATGCAGCGAATCGACCAGTCCATTGAGCGACTGACGCATTTGCGCCAGCCGATCAGCTTCGCGCGCCCAGTCATCGGCTGTGCGCTGGGCGCTGATGGCCAGAGATTTGCCAAGCTGCTGCAGCACCTCGGTCTTTTTGGCCTTGGATGAATGCAGCTCCAGGCAAAACGGGCCCAGCCCGATATTGCTCAGGCGCCGATGCACCACCTCCAGCGCCGCCATCTTCTCCGACACAAAAAGCACCGTCTTGCCCTTGGCCAGGCTGTGGGCAATCAGGTTGGTGATGGTCTGGCTTTTGCCGGTGCCGGGCGGGCCTTCGAGTACCAGGTTCCTGCCGGCATCGACTGCGCAAATCGCCTTGAGCTGCGAGGAATCAGACAGCAGCGGCGCCAGGATGTCCTGGGGACGGTGGCTGGTGTCCAGCCGGTCAAATTCGCCTTGCGTGCCTTCCCGCACAAAAGCTTCGCCCGGATTGTCGATCAGGTGCCTGACGACCCGGCTAAGCTTGAGTTGCGCGGTGCGGTCCTGCAGGTCTTTCCACATCAAATACTTGGTGAAGGAAAAAATGCCCAGGTGCGCCTGCTCCAGCACTTCCCACTGGGCAATCTCGCGCACCGCCAGCCGGAACGACTGCAGCACCTGGACAACATCAATGCCTTTATCGTCAGCGGGAACGACATCAAGGCCAGCCACCTTCAACTCGAAGCTGGTTTTCAGCAAGTGAAGCAGCGTCGGGTTCACGATGGCCTCATCGTCATGCCGAGTGAGCCGGAAGCCGCTGCGAACCGACTGGCGCTGCAGCGTGACCGGAATCAGCAGCAGCGGCGCAAGATGCACCGCATCCGATTTCGCCGCTTCGGTCCAGCGCAGCAGGCCGATCGCCAGATACAGCGTGTTCGCGCCGCCCTCTTCCAATCCGGTGCGGGCTGCGCTGTAGATAGCCAGTAAATTTCCATCCAGTGCGTCCTGCGATGCATGGGCCAGCAATTCCCTGTTGCCCAGCGCCGCCAGGGCCATGTCGTCCAGCGGTGTGCTTCCGGCGCGCTGGGTATGGACTTGCGCCATGCGCGGGTCGGCGCCCTCCATGATGTCCGGCAGCGGCCTGATTTTGAATTCGGCGCCTTCGGCCAGCGCGTCTTCAAGCCGGGCCAGATCGGGCGCGACGAACTGCAGCGTTGCTTTGGTCGGCTTGAAGTTGAGCAGCCGGTTGCGCAGCGTCAGGTCCAGCAGCCGGGATTTCCAGGTGGACAGGCGGCCTTCCGGCGTATCGTCGCCGCGCCCATCAAGCGGCGCCAGGGAGTCCGAATCCAGTGGCGGGAGCAGCGGCATGGGCTCGATGGCCGCTGGTGCGTCTTCAAGCGCCGGCTCAACCGGTATCAAGGGGAGAGCGCGCGACGGCAGCGGTTTGATTTGCACTTCCCGTGCGCGGTGGATGTCAATCGCGTAGCGAAAGCCGGCTTCTTCAAGCAACTGGGCATGACCCTGCTCCATCGCAATCCGCAGCGAGGGACGATGACTGGCGTGCCGGGCCGCCCCGGTCGTTTCAAAAACCAGCAATTCACCGCTATCGACCCGTTTGCGAACCGCCTGGACATCATCCGTCAGCGCATCGGCAAAGCACGTCTGATGAAGCCAGACGCCGACCCAGGCATGGGCCTCTTTGAGGAGGATGACCGGGCGCAGACCAGCCTGCTCCAGACACGAGGCGAACAGCATCGACAGGTCCAGACAGGTGGCGACGCGCGCATCGAGAATGCGGTCGGGCGTGCGGATTTTCTGGCCGTCGGAGCCAAACGAGGCGGGCGGCTCGACGTACTGCAAATTCTCGGCGGCAATCGTGCTGTAAATGGCCGAAATCTGCTTCCAGACGACATCGCGGTTCTTCGACTGGTAGCCATTCATCGACAGCTCGGGATAGGTGGCGCGCAGTAGCTTCGAAGCCTTTCCAATCAGCGCATCGACGGCCGGGTTGTTGGGCATGCAAAACGCCGCCAGCAGCTCGGGAAGCGCGCGCGTCCCCGCCCACTGGTCGTAGGCGAGAACTTCCAGGACGCGCGTGGCTCTGGCCAGCTCCTGGCCTGCCGCTTCTGCAACGACCTGGATGTGGGCGTTGACCGACTCTTTCAGGTCCGCCAGAAAGCCATGGTCCGGATGCAGATCGAGCGGCGAGATACGGCGCGTCTCGCCAGCGGCCAGTTTGTCAAAGCGCAGCTTGAGGCCCCGGGCAAACGCCGGGTTGCAGGAAACCACCACTTCAAGGTTTTCTATCGCTTCGGGCAGCGGATTGGTCAGTCGCAGCGCGCGCACCACCGGAACGGCGTTCTGTATCGAGGCATAGCCCGTCGTTGCATCAGCCTCAATATCAATCTGGATTTTTTGTGCAGGGGCGGTTGCGGGCGCCGTCATGCGGTCCTCCAGGGGAGGCTGCTTCTGCAAATTACTCATCATGGCTAAATTTTCCGGGAATTTTTTGACCGCGTACCGGTCCCGGCTCAGGGACAGCTAGCGCGGGTGAATACCGGAATTATGCGTGCGCAGAGCCTGCCCGGCCGGGCCGGAGCGCCAATGGCCGGCTGTGTGCCATGTAATGCCATGGTGGGTAGCCAGGCAGAGGAATCAGGGCCTGGAGCCGCTAAACCGGCTCAATCGTGATGTTGACCGTCATCGATTCCAGGCCGCCGCCGTGTCGCACGCCTCTGATGGGCGGGCAGGCGCTGTAATCCGTCCCCATCGCCAGGCGGACATGGCGCTCGTCGATCAGGCAGCTATGGGTTACATCAATGCTGACCCATCGCCTGGCCGCCACATCCAGGCACACATCAGCCCAGGCATGGCTGGCCAGGTCGGGCTCATTGGCGGCATAAAAATACCCGCTCACATAGCGCGCCGGAATGCCCAGACTGCGGCATATCGCCACCATGACATGCGCCTGGTCCTGGCACACGCCAGCGCCTGCTTCAAACGCCTGCAGCGCCGTAGTGGAGACATCGGTGCTATTTTTTCGATAGCTTACTGCGCCCGCTATGCCTGCGCTGAGGGCCAATATCTCTTGTAAATCAGCCTTTGCGCCGCCTGCTTGCTGCGTCACAAAACCCCGACCAAATTCGGCCAGCAGCGGGTGCGGACTGGCCAGCGGCGTGGCGCGCAGATAAAGCTGCGCAAGCGGCAGGCTGTCGTCGTCGGTAAACTCTGCGACGCCGAAGGTTTCCACATTGCCGGCGGCATTGACCAGACTCCAGCGCACGTTATCAGCCGCCTGGGCGACGAAAGTATAGGAATGGATGCTGTTGCCAAAGCCGTCAATCTGGGCAAAGAGCTTCTCGGGCGCGCCCAGGCTCCAGAATTTCACCGTTTGCGACGGGCCGGTCTGCGGCGTGAGCCACAGCGTCTGCAGCGCGTAGCGCAAGGGCTCGGTGTAGCGGTAATCGGTGGTGTGCTTGACGTGCAGCTTCACTGGAAACACGCTCTTGGGTTGGCAGGGGGGAACGGCACAATCAACGGGATTAACGGGTTGAGGGAACCAGGAACTCGCGGCTGATGTGCGCGCCAAGCTCGTTGACCCGGTCCAGGAACTGCATCAAAAATGCATGCAGACCGGCTGCCAGTATCTCGTCAATGCGGGCGTACTGCAAGTCAGCCCGCAGTTTTCCGGCACGGCGCTGGGTTTCGCTCAGCGGATCACTGGTCACCATGGCCAGGTTGCCTATCACCTCATTCAGGCAGGCCAGCAGCGAACGCGGCATGTCGGCGCGCAGAATCAGCAGCTCTGCCACCCGCTCGGGCTTGATGACGTCACGGTAAACCTTGCGGTAAACCTCGAAGGCCGAAACGCTGCGCAAAATAGCGCTCCAGCGGTAAAAATCGTGGTCCTGCTCTTCCTCGCTGGCGGCACCCGGAAAATCGCTTTGAATCGCATGAAACTTCACATCCACCAGCCGGGCAGTGTTGTCAGCCCGCTCCAGAAAAGTGCCCAGCCGCAGAAAGTGAAATGCTTCGTCCTGCAGCATGGTGCCGGCCGTCACGCCGCGCAACAGGTGCGAGCGGAACTTGACCCATTCCAGGAACTGGCACGGGTCACGCTCAAAATCGCCACTGCGCAGCAGGCGGATAACTTCGAGCCAGGTCTGGTTTGCCGTTTCCCACACCTCGGTGGTCAGCGTGCCGCGCACGGCGCGCGCATTTTCGCGGGCATTTTTCAGGCACGAGATAGTGCTGGATGGATTTTTTTCATCACGCACCATGAAGTCCATCACGTCGCGTGGATTGACGCCGTCGCCATATCTGGCCGTGTACGCGGGCTTGAGTTCACTGATGCTGAGCAGACCCCGCCAGCCCGCCTGCGCGTCGGCAGTTGACTGCGGCAGTAGCGAAGTCTGGTAGTTCACATCCAGCAGGCGGGCGGTGTTTTCGGCGCGTTCGGTATAGCGCGACATCCAGAACAAGTGATCAGCGGTGCGTGACAACATCGTCAGACTCCAATTGCCAGTGATTGTGATTGTGATTGTGATTGTGATTGCGACTGCACCGGCGACTGCGATGGCGTGGCTGCCGCTGGATCCGCTTCCAGAACCCAGGTGTCTTTGGTGCCACCGCCCTGCGACGAATTGACGACCAGCGAGCCGTCTTTCAGCGCGACGCGCGTCAGGCCGCCCGGCACCATCTGTACATCCTTGCCGCTCAGCACAAACGGCCGCAGGTCAATGTGACGCGGCGCAATGCCGCTTTCCACATAGGTCGGGCAGGTCGACAGGCTCAGCGTCGGCTGGGCGATGTAGCCCGACGGGTTGGCCAGAATGGCGCGCCGGAAGTCTTCAATTTGGGCTTTGGTTGAAGCCGGACCCACCAGCATGCCGTAGCCGCCCGCGCCATGGACTTCCTTGACCACCAGGTACTTCAGGTTGGCCAGGGTGTATTTCAGGTCATCAGGGTTGCGGCAGATATAAGTCGGTACGTTCTTCAGGATGGGTTGCTCGCCCAGATAGAACTCGATCATTTTCGGCACGTAAGGGTAA
>JAYWDL010000102.1:0-7171 GCA_043779865.1 Polaromonas sp. | reverse complement strand
CCAGTTTGTCCTTTTTGACTTTATCAGGCGCGGCCGTTTTTTCAGGCTTTGCCGGGGCAGAAGTTCGGGAAAGAGGCGTCTTGACGGCGGCCTTTTGAATGGGTGTTTTTTTCACCGCGACTTTTTTCACGGCCGCTTTTTTGACAGGCGTTATTTCTTTGGCGACTTTTCGAGCTGGCAATTGGGCTCGCTTCGGCGGCGCTGCGGCTGCAGGTGCGGAGGCCGGCACGGGTGTCGCTACAGGTGCGGATTCGGGGGGGTGTTGCAGGGTGGTCATGACTGTATTTCCTGATTAAACGGTATATACAGTTTATATGATTTAACAAAATAGCGCTCGAATCTGCAAATTTAAAGGCCGGAAATTTGCAGTATCCATGGCATTTTTTGCCAGGCCAGCACTTCTTCCCGTAGCAAATGGGCGGATTGAGGAAATGCTTCCGCCCAACGTGCCCTGCAGTTAAGCACGAATCGCCGTCCGGGTTCGATAGCGCCTTCAAGCTGCAGGCCCCTGAGGTCCGGGTCGCGCCGGGCATGGCACAAGATAACGGCCAGCCGCAGGCACAGCAGTTGTTGTACGAACACCCGGTCTTCAAAATCGGCTTCAAGCTTGCGCAACTTTCCGCGATGACCCAGCACCAGAAGGCTCAGGCGATGCAACTCGTGAACGGCGAAGCCGGGTGCGTCGGCATTGTCCAGAATGTAGGCGCCATGCTTGTGGTAATCGGTGTGAGAAATCTGGCTGCCGATTTCATGGAGCTGCGCAGCCCAGGCCAGTTTGCGCTGGGATCTTTGCGATTCGGAATCAGGCAAGCCCGTATGCGCCATCAGAAACAGATGCTGGGCCACTTTGCTGAGCCGCTCGGCTTGCACCGCATCGGTATTGAAGTTATGGGCCAGGCGCTGCACGCTTGTCGAGCGCAAGTCCGTCAAGTTTTGGTCACTGTCCACCAGGTCGTAGAGCACGCCGTGGCGCAGCGCGCCTTGAGCCGCTTGCATCTGTTCAATGCCCAGCAGGTCAAACACAGCCCTTAGCACGCTGATGCCGCCACCAATGACGGCGCGACGGTCTTCCTTCATGCCATCTATCTTCAGGCGCTCAGCGCTCTGGGCCTTGAGCAGGCGGTCCAGTAGCCAGTCCAGGCCTTCACGCGTTACAACACCCGGCGGCCCGCCAGCAGCTGTCAGCACTTCGCAGACGGCGCCTATCGTTCCCGAAGAGCCATAGGCCACATCCCAGGCGCTTGAACGGTAGGTATTGACGGTTTCGTCGAGGACTGCCTTGGCCGCCACTTCAGCGATTTCGAAAGCGCGCACGCTGAACTGCCCGTCGGGAAAATACCGCATTGACCAGGCCACGCTGCCGACACGGGACGACTCCATGGTGAGCGCCTGAAGGCCCTGGCCCAGAATCATTTCAGTTGAGCGCCCCCCAATATCAACCACCAGACGCCGCTCGTCAGATTGCGGCAGCAAATGGGTCACGCCCTGGTAAATCAGGCGAGCTTCTTCGCGGCCTGAAATAACATCAATGGGAAAACCGAGAATTTTCTGGGCGCGCGCCAGGAATTCCTCCCGGTTTCGTGCTTCGCGCAAGGTCTGGGTAGCGACAGCCCGGACCTGGGGTTTTTCGAAACCTGCCAGCCGCTCGCCAAAGCGGGCCAGACAGTCCCAGCCGCGCTGCATGGCCTCTAACGACAGGTTGCGGTCAGCGTCAAGCCCGTTGCCCTGGCGGACAGTTTCCTTGAGGTATTCAATGCGGTGGATACGGCCATGGTCAAAACGGCCAATTTCAAGGCGAAAGCTGTTGGAGCCTAAATCCACGGCAGCGAGAAGAAGTCCGTTTTGCATGTCTGAGTTTTTTCCCCCGAGTCCAGCATAGCATTCGTGCGATGCGCGTTTCAGCACAGCCGCTTGTTAGCCAATCAGCCGGCCATCAAGCGTCAACATGCTTTGCGTCACATAGGTGCCGCTTCTGTGCTGAGGATTGAAACTGACGCGAAAGCCGCCGATGTCCAGGCTGGCGCGCCGCTGAAAGGCCATCAGTGCGCTTTGACGTGTCAAGGAGCCATTGACCTCATTCATGACTTCATAGGTGTAGCGGGCAGCAATAAAGCCAGCCAGGCTCAATGGGGTAGGCGGCTCATCGAACAGGCGCGACAGCGTTTCGCGGTAGCTTCTGACAATTGGCAGACTTGCATTGACCAGCGGCACGGGCTGGGTGGCTACAACCGGCGTGTTTCGCGCGGCGCCCATCTGTAGCATGGTCTGCAAATTGACGTCGGCCAGGGCCACGATGTAGCGTTGGCGGGCTTGTTTTTCCAGACCCTGCGTAAACTGGGCAAGCTCGGGCGTACCGCCCACAAATAGCAGTACAGCGGGCGTCTGGGGCGACATTTTTTGCCCCAGCATTCGTAAATCCCCCGTGTTCTGGAACGTTTGCAGCTGCAATTGCATACTTGCCGCAATGCGTTCAACCTCACTGTGGTAAGCAGTGTGTTCCTGAGCGCTTGCGTAAACAGCGCCCAGTGTCTTCATGCCCATGACCGAGAGGGTTTTAAGCGCGTAAGCAATCTGCTCCTGACGCGCCGCGAAGATGGGAAATGTCTTGTCATCCACTTCAACGCTGGAACTTTGCAGCCAGGGAGCTGCATTGGCGATGTTCAAACCGCCCTGACGGGAAATGGCAAGGAGCTGGCTGGCTAGCTGGTCACCCACACTTCCGGACAGGGCCACGCATGAAAAATTCTCCTTCACCGTGGCCAGCGCGGTACGCAGGCTGGCGGGCGTACCGTCGGTTTCCAGCACCAGATGCTCCACTCGACGGCCGCGGATACCGCCGCGCAGGTTGATGTCCTGCCAGGCGGCACGCGAGCCGATCAGGAAATCCCTGGACACGTCCTGCTGCGCCTGCGAAAAGTCAACACACTGCGCCACCACAACGCTGCGCGAGACAGGCGCTGATTTATCAGGCTGGGCCCAGGCCGACGCGGTAGCGCCTGCAGCCAGAAGGCTGAAACGCTGCATCCACTGGCGGCGGCTAAGGGTCGGTGCTTGCAATGACATGCTCGAATCTCCGGGCGGACAGGATATCCGCTGTTGAGGTATTTTCACTATTAAATAAATAGCAGCTTGCGCCCTATATGAAAGCGCCAGGGCCGGAAACATGCACTAAATAAGGCTGTGCAAGTCCTGTTTGGCTTCACCGGCTTGCTGGAGGCAGCAGAACACTGTCCACTATATGCACGACGCCATTGGTTGCCGCAATATCTGGCGTTTGAACGAGGGCTTCTTCCACGGTCACGAAGTCGCCGGCCCGGGAGAGCGCCACATTGGCACCGTTGACGGTTTTGCTGTTGCCGTTTTTGACGTCAGCCGCCATGACCTTGCCTGGAACAAGGTGATAAGTCAGCACGGCCTTCAGCTTGGCCGGGTCGTTAGCCAAGGCGTCCATGGTTTTGGCGGGGACCTTGGCAAAGGCTTCATTGCTTGGCGCAAATACGGTGAACGGCTCTGCGCCCTTGAGCGTATCCGTCAGTCCCGTTTTGGCAAGCATGCCATTGAGCGTGCTCAGTTGCGGTCTGGCTGCGATGGTGTCGGCTACCGACACGGGGCGCGACGAGGTTGCGCAGCCAGCAAGGGCTGCAATAACGGTGGCAACAAACAGAAAGCGGCGATTGAGCATAAGAGTTCTCCGATTAAGACAGCGCCAAGCGTAAGAGAGTTAAATGACAGATTAGTGACGGAAATTTGAACGTTTTGTGACATAAACCCAGCATCAAAAGTACGCTCTACCGACCTTGTCTGTCATATCCCTGTCACACAAGTCTTCTACAGTTTTGCTATCTTTCTTACCAACCGCAAAGGTGTTCTGATGAAATTAACTCTCAAAGCTTCCCTGACCGTGACCATGGGCGCTGCCCTGATGTCGTTTGCCACGCTGTCGGCTGCGCAGGATGTTACAGGTGCCGGCGCCACCTTTCCGGCTCCGCTTTATTCCAAGTGGGCTGGTGATTACAACAAAGCCACCAACATCAAGATTAACTATCAGTCGGTGGGTTCTGGCGCTGGTATCCGCCAAATTGAGGCCAAAACCGTGGATTTTGGTGCGTCAGACATGCCGCTGAAGGATGATGAGCTTGCCAAAAAAGGGCTGATGCAGTTCCCTACCGTGATCGGTGGCGTGGTGCCTGTTGTGAACATCAAGGGTATTGCCGCCGGTCAGCTGAAATTGACCGGCCAGGTTCTTGGTGATATTTACCTCGGCAAGATTACAAAGTGGACAGATCCTGCCATAAAAGCCCTGAATCCCACGCTGGCTTTGCCTGATGTCGCTATCGCGCCAGTGCGCCGTGCAGATGGTTCCGGTACCAGCTTTATCTTCACCAATTACCTGAGCAAGGTTAACGCCGAGTGGAAAAGCAAAGTGGGCGAGGGCACTGCCGTAAACTGGCCTGTGGGCGCGGGTGGCAAGGGCAACGAGGGTGTGGCTGCGTTTGTAGGCCGGTTGCCCAATTCGATTGGATACCTTGAATATGCTTACATCAAACAAAACAAGCTGACTTTTGCGCAGATGAAAAACGCAGCTGGCAATTTTGTTTCTCCTGATGACGTGGCTTTCAAGGCCGCAGCTGCTGGCGCAGACTGGTCCAAAAGTTTTTACCAGATCCTGACCGAGCAGCCAGGCAAGGATGCGTGGCCCATCACCGGCGCGACTTTCATCCTGATGCATAAATCCCAGGACAAGCCTGCCCAGGCCACCGCGTCGCTCAAATTCTTTGAGTGGGCCTATAAAAATGGCGACAAAACCGCAGACGATCTGGACTATGTGCCAATGCCCGTCAACGTGAAGGCCATCGTTGAAAAGTCGTGGGGCGAGATCAAGGATGCGTCGGGTAAAGCCGTCGCCTACAAATAAACCGCCAGACAAGGGCTTTGCACTTTAGTTTCAAACCATAGGGGTTTTATTTCGTGTCCTCTACACTTCCGGAAAGCCGGGCCGCTTTTGAGTTTCCGGTAAATGCGACCGCACGTACCATGATCAATCCTCCCCCTGTCAAACCTGTAAAGCGAAGCCCGTTACCCGACCGGCTGTTCGGCTGGACCGCGCTGGCAGCGGCGCTGCTGACGCTGGGCTTGCTCATCGGCATTCTGGTGTCGCTGATCATTGGCGCCTGGCCGGCGATCAGCCAATACGGCCTCGGCTTTTTGACCAGCAGCGTCTGGGACCCGGTCAAGAACGAGTACGGCGGACTGGTGATGATTTATGGCACGCTCGCCACGTCGCTCATTGCCCTGCTGATCGCAGTGCCAGTGAGCTTTGGCATTGCGCTGTTTTTGACCGAGTTATCTCCGGCCTGGCTAAAGCGGCCACTGGGAACGGCCATCGAATTGCTGGCCGCCGTCCCCTCCATTGTTTATGGCATGTGGGGTTTGCTGGTGTTTGGCCCGATTCTGGCTACCTATGTGCAGCAGCCGCTGCAAAGCATGTTTGGCGATGTGCCTTACCTGGGGGCGCTGTTTTCAGGGCCGCCGGTCGGTATCGGCATCCTGTCGGCCGGCATCATTCTGGCGATCATGATTATTCCGTTCATCGCTTCGGTGATGCGCGATGTGTTTGAGGTCACGCCCGTGCTGCTCAAGGAATCGGCTTATGGCCTGGGGGCCACAACCTGGGAAGTGGTTTACAAAGTGGTGCTGCCTTACACCAAAGCCGGCGTCATGGGCGGCATCATGCTGGGTCTGGGGCGTGCATTGGGTGAAACCATGGCGGTGACTTTTGTCATCGGTAACTTCAATCAGCTCGATTACCTGAGCCTGTTTCAGGCTGCCAACAGCATTACGTCAGCCCTGGCCAATGAGTTTGCCGAGGCGGCTGATGGCCTGCACCAGGCATCATTGATCTATCTGGGTCTGGTCCTCTTTTTCATCACTTTTGTGGTGCTCTCGCTGTCCAAATTGTTGCTGTCGCAGTTGCAGAAAAATGAAGGAGTCAAAACATGAGCGCCGTGCTGCAGGATGCGCGTCTGGCCAAATTTGCCCATCGCAAACGGGTCAATCAGTTCGCGCTGGTGCTGTCACTGGCGGCAATGGTCTTTGGGTTGTTCTGGCTGTTCTGGATCTTGTGGGAAACCGTGAGGCTGGGCATAGGCGGCATCACGCTGGCCACTTTCACTGAAATGACTCCCGCGCCCAATGAGGCCGGCGGCATTGCCAATGCGATTTACGGCTCATTTCTGATGGTGCTGCTGGCTACCTTTGTGGGCACGCCGATCGGCATCATGGCCGGCATCTATCTGGCCGAGTACAACACCAAGGGCTGGCTGGCTTCGGTTACTCGCTTTGTCAACGACATCCTGCTGTCGGCGCCATCCATCGTGATTGGCCTGTTTGTCTATGCCGTCGTCGTGTCACGTTTTCACTCGTTTTCAGGCTGGGCCGGCGTCATGGCGCTGGCCCTGATCGTGATTCCTGTAGTGATTCGCACCACTGAAAACATGCTGCAGCTCATTCCGCCAGGTCTTCGTGAGGCGGCCTATGCACTGGGCGCGCCCAAGTGGAAGGTCATCACCAGCATCACGCTGCGGGCCGCCCGCTCCGGCGTGGTGACCGGAATTTTGCTGGCCGTGGCGCGCATCGCCGGTGAAACCGCGCCTTTGCTGTTCACGGCATTGAACAACCAGTTCTGGACCTCGAACCTGAACCAGCCCATGGCCAGCTTGCCGGTGACCATTTTCAAGTTTGCGATGAGCCCTTACGAAAACTGGCAGCAACTGGCCTGGGCCGGCGTATTCATCATCACGGTGGCGGTGCTGGGCCTCAATATTCTGGCGCGCGTACTGACGCGCAAACAACACTGAACTCCGGCAGACCACTGCCCGATTCCCTACAGACAAGGTTAATGATGAATGCCCTCGCTCCATCCCCAGAAAAATCGAAAATTTCGGTCAACAACCTGAATTTTTATTACGGAAAATTTCATGCCCTCAAAAGCATAAACCTGGAAATTCCCGAGAACAGGGTGACCGCTTTCATCGGCCCTTCAGGCTGCGGAAAATCCACCCTGCTGCGGATCTTTAACCGGATGTACGAGCTTTATCCCGAGCAGCGGGCTGAAGGCGAGGTGATGTTTGACGGCTCGAACCTGCTTACATCCAAAGAAGATGTCGCCCTG
>JAYWDL010000101.1:0-7199 GCA_043779865.1 Polaromonas sp. | reverse complement strand
TCCGAAAATGGCAGCACTGCTTGCGCAAGTCGAGGCTCTTGTACATCGCATCTGCTCCGTTGGACTGCACAAAGGCTGCGGCCACAGCGGCATCAGGGTGA
Source organism: Polaromonas sp. (assembly GCA_043779865.1). Classification (GTDB taxonomy): domain Bacteria; phylum Pseudomonadota; class Gammaproteobacteria; order Burkholderiales; family Burkholderiaceae_C; genus Polaromonas. The sequence continues at coordinate 7,098 of JAYWDL010000101.1, read as the reverse complement.
TATACATCGACCTTGCGTTCATAGCGCGCTTCGATGCGGCCAATCAGTGCCAGCGTTTCAGCGTGCAACATGCCGGTATCGAGCACAAAAATTCTCGCGTCAATGCCTGCTTCGTGCATCAGGTGGGTAACGACCACATCTTCAGCACCCAGGCTGGAGGCCTGGGTTAGCGGCGAGTAGATGGCGGCGGCAGATTTGAGCAACGCCAGACTATGTGCGAGTTTTTGCGCGAAATTGGAAGAAGGCCGGGCATAAAGTGAAATGGCGCTCATGCTTGTACTTTCAGGCAGTGGCAGGGGTTGCAGTAACAAAGTGCGGGCGAATATCAACCGCATCGCCCTGGTATTTACCAACGCCGTAGCCGGGGTAGGCTGCCAGCACCCGCTGGGCAATAGCCATGTCCTGGTCGGCGCGCAGCACGGCAACGTTAAAGCCACTGCGTTCCATCTGCGCCAACTGGTCCACCAGCACATCGCCGGTGGCCCGGATTTCGCCTTTAAAACCGAGCCGGCGACGCAGCAGAAATGCCTGGCTAAAGGCGCGCCCGTCGGTAAATTTCGGGAAGTTCAGGTCAATGCGATCGACACCCTCAAGCGCTAGCTGCAGCGGGTCGGCATCGTTCGCCAGTGCAATGACATTTTGGCCATTTTCGCCATTTTCGCCCGCGGTATCTGCGCTGGAAGCTATTAATTTCATAGTAATTTTCTGCTGGTAAGGTGCAACAACGAAACGGCTTCAGACGCTGGTCAGCTCAGCCGCTTCCTTGCGGCTTGCGTCAAAACGCGCTCCATTGGCGGCAGCCTTGAAAGGTTCTGCACCAACCCGGCGTAAGGTTGAGATAAAGGTCTCGCGTCCTTCGCGCTGCTGGCGGTAGGTTTGCAGCACGGCTTCAATCACTTCGGGAACCTCGGCCGCTGAAAACGAAGGACCGACGGCCTTGCCCGCCAGGGCCGGGCCTGAAAGCGTGGAGCCATCCGAGCCGCCCAGCGAAACCTGGTACCACTCCTTGCCGTCTTTATCAACGCCCAGAATGCCGATATGGCCACTGTGGTGATGACCGCAGGAGTTGATGCAGCCGCTGATGTGCAGGTCGATCTCGCCGATATCGAACAGTTCGTCCAGATCCTGGTAGCGCTCGGTGATGGCCTCGGCAATCGGGATGGACCGGGCATTGGCCAGTGAGCAGAAGTCGCCGCCAGGGCAGGCGATCATGTCGGTCAATAGGTGGATATTGGCCTTGGCAAAGCCGGCCTTGCGGGCAGCGCGCCACAGCCCGGGCAGTTCGCCCGAGCGCACCCAGGGCAGCAGCAGGTTCTGTTCGTGCGTGACGCGCACTTCGCCGGCGCTGAAGCGATCGGCCAAATCGGCGGCGATGTCGAGCTGGTCGGCGGTGGCGTCGCCAGGGGCCTGGCCCAGGCGTTTGAACGACAGTGTCACCGCGCGCAGCCCGGGGTTCTGGTGCGGGGCCACGTTTTGACGCAGCCAGCGGCTGAATTCGATATCGTCCTCGGACGCTACCGGCATGGCTTCGGCGTCCTGGCAATCGCTATTGAGCGCCGGAGGCACAAAACAGGCTGCGACGCGGTCATATTCGGCCTGGGTGATGGTGTGCGGGCCACCGTCATGTTCAATGATCTGCTTGTACTCGGCTTCCACGTCGTCGATGTACTTCTGGCCTTCAGCCTTCACCAGGATTTTGATTCGGGCCTTGTAGATGTTGTCGCGGCGGCCATAGCGGTTGTACACGCGCACGATCGCTTCGAGGTAGTTCATGATCTGGTTCCAGGGCAGGAACTCACGGATCACCGTGCCAATGACTGGCGTTCGGCCCATGCCGCCACCGACCAGCACCTTGAAGCCCAGTTCGTCTTGCGAATTGCGCAGCAGCTGCAGGCCGACGTCGTGCCAGCCGATGGCTGCGCGGTCTTCTTTGGCGCCACTGATGGCAATCTTGAACTTGCGTGGCAGGAAGGCGAACTCGGGGTGCAGGGTGCTCCACTGGCGCATGATTTCGCCAAACGGGCGCGGATCGGCAATTTCGTCTACGGCAATGCCGGCGCGCTCGTCGCTGGTGATGTTGCGGATGCAGTTGCCGCTGGTCTGGATACCGTGCATGTCGACGCTGGCCAGCAACTCCATGACGTCGGCCGATTTGTCCAGCGGAATCCAGTTGTACTGCACATTCTGGCGGGTGGTGAAGTGGGCATAGCCCCTGGTCAGTCTGGTATGCACCGACTGGCCGTTCTTCAGGGGAATAGCGCCCAGCTTGTCCTGGGTGGCTTGTGCGCTATCGAGCAGTGCCGCGTCAGGCTGGTCGTATTCGCGGGCGATTTTGGCCAGCACCCTCAGCTGCGCGCTGGAGAGTTCACCATAAGGCACTGCCACCCGCAGCATGGGCGCATAGCGCTGCACATACCAGCCGTTTTGCAGGCGTAGCGGCCGGAACTCGTCTTCCGGCAACTGCCCGGCCTGCCAGCGCGTGAGCTGATCACGGTATTGGGCAGCGCGGGCTTTTACAAACTGGCGGTCAAATTCTGTGTATTGGTACATGGCTGTCAGGGGTCAACGTGTATCTATGTGAGGTTTAAGTTAAATTTGGCGGCTGGTCAGTGTAGTTCTGTGGACTGACTATTGGCTGCTAGATGGAAATAAGCTTCACGCCGGCATAGGCCAGCAGCACCGACAGCAGCGACCGGATCACGCGATCAGGTGTTTTGCGCATCAGTTGCGTACCCAGCCAGATGCCTGGCAGCGATCCGGCGAGCAGTTTGGCAAGCAAGGGCCAGTCCACCGAGCCAATCGACGCATGGCCCAGGCCCGCCACCAGCGTGAGCGGGACCGCATGGGCGATGTCGGCGGCCACGATGCGCGGCAGGGGCAGGGCGGGGTAGAGCAGCATCAGCACAATCACGCCAATCGCTCCGGCACCTACCGAAGTCAGGGTCACCAGGGTGCCGATGACGGCGCCAAACAGCATCGGCAAGGCCCAATGGCGCGCACGCGTGGCCTGCGCAATCAATTCAGGAGCGATTTGTAGCGGCATGGCCTTGCCGCGCACGACTTTGTAGAAAGTGGCGGTGGCGGTCAGCAGCAGCGCCAGGCCTAAAGTCGTGGTCATGACTGCCTGGGTTGCCGGGTTGGCTGGCCCAAGCCGCTGCAACACATACAGCGTGACCAGTGCGGCCGGAATGCTGCCCAAAGCCGTCTGCCCAACGATTTTCCAGTCCACCACCCGGGCGCGCGCCAGACTCACCGTGCCGCCCATCTTGGTGAAGGCGGCAAACAGCAGGTCGGTGCCGATGGCCAGGTGCGGCTTGATACCGAAAACAAAAATCAGCAGCGGCGTCATCAGCGAGCCGCCTCCAACGCCTGTCAGGCCGACCACAAGGCCAACGGCGAAGCCGGCAAATATAAAGGCGAATTCATGCATAAGCCCGAAAATGTAAGGGCACGGCTTATAAAAGCAAACTACAGATTTGTTCTGCCTTTATGCGAATAAGCATATTCACCAGCCTGCATGCGGGTTTGCGGCGTTTTCTCGCATCAGGCTGCTTGAACTCAACGGCTTGCCCGTGCATGACGGGGGCACACAAAGTGCCGTGTCCGCGGTACAGTCTCTTTTTTTCAGGATGGCAGCTTGCATGCTGGCCGATCCGGTGACCAAATTGCTTTCTTTTGGAGAAAACCGTGAACCTTACGAAACCTGCCCTGCTGGGCGGTGTATTGCTGGCGTGTGTGATGGCCGCACAGGCAGCGTCAAATCCACCCATCAAAATTGGTGAAATCAACAGCTACTCGACGATGCCGCAATTCACCCAGCCTTACCGCCAGGGCTGGCAGCTGGCCGTGGAAGAAATCAACCTGGCCGGCGGCCTGCTGGGCCGCATGGTGGAAGTCATTGCCCGCGATGACGCTGGCAAACCTGAAGAAGCACTGCGCCATGCCATTGAACTGACGTCCCGTGAAAAAGTCGATGTGCTGGCCGGCGGATTTTTGTCCAACGTCGGGCTGGCCCTGGCCGATCATGCGCAGAAAAACAAAAGAGTTTTCATCGCCAGCGAGCCGCTGACCGATGCCATCGTCTGGGAAAAAGGCAACCGATACACCTTCCGACTGCGCCCCAGCACCTATATGCAGGCGGCCATGCTGGTCGAAGAAGCGGCCAAGCTGCCGGCCAAACGCTGGGCCACGATTGCGCCCAACTACGAATATGGCCAAAGCGCGGTTGCCAGTTTCAAAGAGTTGCTCAAAGCCAAACGCCCTGATGTGGAGTTTGTCGGTGAACAGTGGCCGGCACTGGGCAAGCTCGAAGCCGGCACCACGCTGCAGGCCACGATGCAGAGCAAGCCTGATGCGATTTTTAACGTGACCTTTGGCGCGGACCTGGCCAAACTGGTGCGTGAAGGCAACCAGCGCGGCATTTTCCCCAAAACGCCGGTGGTGTCGATGCTTTCGGGCGAGCCAGAATACCTGGACGTGCTGAAAGACGAAACGCCCAGGGGCTGGATAGTCACTGGCTACCCGTGGGACCAGATTGATTCGCGCGAACATGCCAGCTTTGCGGCCAACTACTACCGCCGCTTCAAGGAATATCCAAAAGTGGGCTCGGTCGTCGGCTATGCCACCATGCAGGCGATCTTTGCTGGCATCAAGAAGGCCAATTCCACCGACAACGAAAAGCTGGTGACGGCACTGCGCGGCCTGAAGTTCTCCACGCCGTTTGGCCCGGCCGAATTCCGTGCCATTGACCAGCAATCGACCATGGGCGCCTACGTCGGCAAGCTCGATATGCGCGGCAACAAGGGCACGATGGTGCAGTGGCGCTATGCCGATGGCAAAGCTTATTTGCCTAGCGACGCTTACGTCAAGGCCCGCCGCCCGGCTGAGGCCATGAAGTGAATTTGCTATTGATTCAATAGCTGCCTGCGCACGTCCTGCTTGCGAAAAAGTTATATTTTTCTTGTATTTTTCAGTTTCCGGACGTCTGCATGCGACGCGTGACGTACTGGGGCAGCAGCGCATCGGCCTGGCGCTGCTCCAGCGGCAAAGGCTCCCCATGCAGCCGGGCGGCTAGCAGTTCTGCGCACAGCGCGGCAAATGTCAGGCCACGCGATCCCATGCCGCTGCAGATCCACAAATCAGGCCTCTCCAGCGCAGGCATTTCCTGCGGATTCAGCGGTCCCAGCGCGGGCAGCCGGCTGGGCGTGGCACAGCGAACGCCGGCCCAGCCTTTGACCTGGCTGCTTTCGAACTGATTCGCCAGACCTTGGGCCACTGAAGGCAGCAGGGTTTGCAGTTTGCTGAGATTGTGTTGTTCGTCTTCTGCCCGAAGTTCGGTGCAGGTGTTGTCCCTTTCAAAGCTGGAACCGGTCACCCAGGCAAGCCCCTGGGCGAGAGGCATTGCAGGCACCAGGTTGCCATGGCCATTGACCGGGAATGCCGGCAGCGCCTCTGCGGTGCCCGGTTCATGCACCGCCCACGAAACCTGGCCGCGAATGGCTTGCAAAGCCAGCGGGAACGGCAGGCCGGCTGTGCCCGCCAGTGCCCGGCTGGAATGACCCGCCGCCAACACCACCAATTCGGCGCTGGCCAATTCCTGCCCCGTTGCATCCAGCACCTGCCACGAGCCCGATTGCCGGAGCAACTGGCTCACCGCCGCATTTCCGCGCCACGTCACGCCCTGGCTGGCCAGCCAGGCCTGAACAAGGCTTGCCGGTTTGATCCAGCCGGCCTGTACATGCCACAGCGCCAGAGCTTCGGGCGGCAGGCGACAGTGGGCAAGCTGCTCGGGCGTTGCAGGGCGCGTCCAGTCGCGTGCCGCTTCAGCGTAAGGTGAGCTTTGCCACGCGGCGGGCAGCTTGCGGGCGTGCTCAACACAGTGCTCAAGCATGCCGGTGGGATTCCAGTCGCTGCCGGCTTGCAGCAGCGCATCCGCCTGTTGCAGCGTGGCCCGGATGCCATTGCGCGACAGGCGTGACAGCAGGCTGTCGTCGGCGGAGACATGGGGCGCCATGACCCCGGCGGGCAAACCCGAAGCGCCAGCAGCAGGCGTCGCAGCCGCATCCAGCACCGTCACCTGCCAGCCGCGGCGCGCCAGGCTGGCCGCCACCGCTGCCCCGGCCAGACCGGCGCCAATGACAATGCAGCGCGCCGCAGACCGGCGCGTCAGGATTGCCCGCGTTTTTTTGGGTTCCCACGCGGGCTGGTATTCACCCTGCAGGTTGTCGCGCTTGGGCGGCGTGCCCGGGACTTTCCTGACCAGGAAGCCGCATTGCGCCAGCGCGTCTCGCACACTGCGCGCAATTGTCCAGGTGGCCACGCGGGTGCCGCGCCGGCAGCAGCGCGCCACGGCTTTGAAGGTGTGAATATCCCAGATATCGGGGTTTCGAAGCGGGCTGAAGCCGTCGAGATAGACCGAATCGGCTTCAAACGACGATTCGCGCAGCATCGCTTTGGCGTCTCCAATGCACAGCGTCAGCAATACTTGCCCGCCTTCAAAAACCAGCCGGTGGAATCCGGGCAGCAGGCCCCATAGTTGGTGCTGCAGCGCCTGCGCGAAAGGCAACAGCTCCGGATGCGTCTGGGCGCTTCGCACTACGTCTGCAGCGCTGGCCGGAAAGGCCTCGGTCGAGACGAAGTGCAGCAGGCGAGGGCGCAGCGGGTCGGATTTCCACGCGGCCCAGGTGACCAGAAAATTCAGCCCCAGGCCAAAGCCGGTTTCCAGAACGCACCATTGCGGCTGGCTGGCCCACGCTTGAGGCAGGCCGCAGCCTTTCAAAAAAACTTCGCGGGCCTGTTCCAGCCCGCCAAATTCGCTGCGGTAACGATCGCCAAAGCGGGGACTGTAGGGGCTGCCGCCTGCTGTGCCGTCATCCAGCCACTCAATGCGTTCAGGCATCCGCAGCGCTCAGGCGCTGGGGGGAACGTAACCCTGCACCGCATCGGCGCCGTCGCCGAAGAAATGCTTTTCCATCTGCCGCGCCAGGTACTGGCGGGCCCGCGCATCGGCCAGGTTGAGCCGGTTTTCATTGACCAGCATGGTTTGCTGCTTCATCCAGTCAGCCCAGGCCTGCTTGCTGACGCCTTCCCAAATGCGCT
>JAYWDL010000100.1:0-7200 GCA_043779865.1 Polaromonas sp. | reverse complement strand
GTGAATCGGCAAGATCGCCTTCCTGATCTAAAAATTATCTAGTTACAATAGATACGTATTTTTACTTTTAGGTATTAAGGGAGCAGGAAATTACAGATGTGCCAGTCATTCACTTTCGTCATTGCGAGCGTAGCGCGGCAATCCATGGCTGCGCTTTGAGGGCGATGGATCGCCATGGCCTGCGGCCTCGCGATGACGAAGGTATTTTGGTGATTTCCACGTCCCTAAACGCTCAATTCCTCGAATCTGAATCCGTTGGGCAGGACAAGCCGTATTCATTACAGCCGCTTAAACCCTTCCGGTTTCGGCTTTGGTTCTGTCTAACTTCAACTTCAACTTCAAGGAATTTATATGAAGACTTCACACAAACTCGCGTCCATGGGTCTTGCACTGGCCATGTCTTTCGCCGCTTCGCCTTCGTTTGCGCAAGTGATGGTTGGTGGCGCGCCCATGCTGGCGTCCAGGGATATCATTGACAACGCCGTCAATTCCAAAGACCACACCACGCTGGTCGCCGCCGTCAAGGCAGCCGGGCTGGTTGAAACGCTGAAAGGCCCCGGCCCCTTCACCGTGTTTGCGCCCACCAATGCCGCTTTTTCTGCGCTGCCGGCGGGCACGGTCGATACCCTGCTCAAGCCTGAAAACAAGGCCACGCTGTCCGGCATCCTGACCTACCACGTCGTGGCCGGCAAGATGGATGCTGCAGCGCTGACCAAGGCGATTGCTGACGGCAAAGGAACAGCGTCGCTGAAAACAGTTGCTGGCGGCACCCTGACTGCCAAGGCAGCGGGCGGCAAAGTGATGGTGACCGATGAAAAAGGCGGCTCCGCTACCGTCACCATTGCCGACGTGTACCAGTCCAACGGCGTGATTCACGTGGTGGACAAGGTGTTGCTGCCCAAGTAAGGCTTTTTGCCGGCTCCGCTTGCGGGGCTGCGGCTGAATCCTGAAAGCCCCTGTGTGGTTTGCGCCGTACCGGGGTTTTTTGCCTTGCCGAATGCCCAGCGCTGTCAGCCCGCCTTCAACAGATGCAACGCGGCCTTGACAATGCTTTGCGCATCAACGCCAAAAAATTCCCGCAAGGCAGCCCGCGTATCGCTGCGTCCAAAGCCGTCCGTGCCCAGTGTGAGGTAGGAACGGCCTTCGGGCAGGAAAGCGCGAATGCTTTCGGGCACGGCGCGCACGTAGTCGGTAGCGGCGATGATGGGGCCATGGCTGGCGCTTAGCTGCTCGGTGATGAAAGCCCCGGTTTGCGTGGTTTCGCCGTTTAGCGTGCGTTGCTGGCAAGCCGCACCATCGCGCGCAAGTTCACTCCAGCTGGTGACGCTGTAAACCGATGCATCGACCCCAACGCTTGCCAGCTGCTGCGCCGCCTTGATCACCTCTGTCAGGATGGCCCCAGAGCCCATCAGTGTAATATTTTTAGGTGTTTTAGTGCTTTCCAGAACGTCCAGCGGGCGTGAGTAGCTATTGAATTTATAGCAGCCACGAATGATGTCAGCTTCTGAGCCCGGCCGCAAATCGGGCTGGGCATAGTTCTCGTTCATCATCGTCACGTAATAAAACACGTCCTTCTGTTCGACCATCATCTCGCGCATACCCCGGTCAATGATGACGGCCAGCTCGCACGCAAACGCCGGGTCATAAGCCTTGCAGTTGGGAATGGTGGCGGCGATCAGGTGGCTGGTGCCATCCTGGTGCTGCAAGCCCTCGCCGCTCAGCGTGGTGCGCCCGGAAGTGGCGCCGAGCAAAAAGCCACGAGCCCGCTGGTCGGCGGCGGCCCAGATCTGGTCACCGACACGCTGAAAGCCAAACATGGAGTAGTAGATATAAAACGGCAACATCGCCAGGCCATGCACGCTATAGCTGGTGGCCGCCGCCGTCCAGCTGGCGAGTGCGCCGGCTTCGCTGATGCCTTCTTCCAGAATCTGCCCGTCGAGCGCCTCGCGGTAGCTCAACACCGAGCCGATGTCTTCAGGCGCATAACGCTGGCCGACGCTGGAATAAATACCGACCTGCTTGAACAGGTTGGCCATGCCGAAAGTGCGTGCTTCGTCGGCAACGATAGGCACAATTTTTGGCCCCAGCGCCGGGTCTTTCAGCAGGCCGCCCAGCATGCGCACGAAGGCCATGGTGGTGCTCATTTCCTTGCCGCCTGCGCTAAGTGCAAAGTTGGCATAAGCGGGCAGCGGCGGCACGGCCACCACGTCGGCTGCGGTGTCCCGCTTCGGAAGATAACCCCCCAGTCCAGCGCGCCTGGCGTGCAGGTACTGCATCTCGGCGCTGTCATCCGCAGGCTTGTAAAAATCAATATTCCTGGCCTGCTCGTCGCTCAGCGGCAAATTGAAGCGATTGCGAAAACTGATCAATTCCGTCTCGTCAAACTTCTTTTGCGAATGCGTGGTCATCTTGCCCTGACCCGCGCTGCCCATGCCGTAGCCTTTTTTGGTGTGCGCCAGGATCACGGTGGGCTGGCCCTGGTGATTGGCCGCCGCCGCATAAGCCGCGTGGATTTTCACCAGGTCGTGTCCGCCGCGCTTGAGGCGGTCAATCTGCTCGTCGGTCATTCCTTGGGCCAGCCGTGCCAGTTCCGCGTTCTGGCCAAAGAAGTTGTCGCGATTGAAGCGGCCGTCCTTGGCGGCAAAGGTCTGCATCTGGCCGTCCACCGTGTTGGCGAAGGCCTTGGTCAGCGCACCCGTCAGGTCGCGTGCAAACAGGCCGTCCCAGTCACTGCCCCAGACCAGTTTGATGACGTTCCAGCCGGCACCGGCAAACAGTTTTTCCAGCTCGTCGATGATGCGGCCATTGCCGCGCACCGGGCCATCGAGCCGCTGCAGATTGCAGTTGACGACCCAGACCATGTTGTCCAGGCCCTCGCGTGCAGCCAGCGTCAGCGCGCTCATGGATTCCGGCTCATCCATCTCGCCATCGCCAAACACGCCCCACACCTTGCGGCCGGTGCAGTCAAGCAGGCGCCGATGTGTAAGGTAGCGCATGAAGCGCGCGTGGTAGATCGAGCTGATCGGGCCGATGCCCATCGAGCCGGTGGGGAACTGCCAGAAGTCGGGCATCAGATACGGATGCGGATAGCTGCACAAACCCCGTGCTGAACCGTCGCCTTGCTGGGGCGCAGTCAACTCCTGGCGGTAAAAGGTCAAATCCTTCTCGGCAAGGCGGCCTTCAAGGTAGGCACGGGCATATACCCCAGGCGCGCTGTGCGGCTGAAAGAACACCAGATCGCCGCGGTGCTGGCCCTCGCCCGTGCCTTCCCGCGCGTGAAAGAAATGGTTGTAGCCGGTTTCAAACAAATCAGCCGCGCTGGCGTAGCTGGCGATGTGCCCGCCCAACTCGCTGGAGCCGCCCGATTCGGCCTGGTTGGCTCGCACCACCATGGCCAGTGTATTCCAGCGCATCAGCGAGGCAAGCCGCTCTTCCAAAGCCAGATCGCCCGGAAACACCGGCTGCTCGTCAACGGCGATGGTGTTCTGGTAAGGCGTGCACAACTCCGGTTGCCAGCCGATGCGCCGGGCTCTGGCGAAGCGGCTTAATTCGTCCAGCAGCTGCCGGGCTCTGGCGGGGCCGTGGGTGGCGACCAGCGCTTCAAATGCTTCCCGCCACTCGGCTGTTTCTTGCGGGTCTGCATCGCTCCCGATATGGGCGTTTGCTGCGTCTTGCGCCTGGAGTGGGTGGAATGTGGAGTTGTTCATGGGTAACTGACTGTACGCATTTTTTAGCAAGAGTTGCTGCTTTAATATAGGGATGTATTGACATCTTGCAGCATAAATTGCTGTCAATAACCTTTTTATTGATAAATGAAACTTGATAACCTTGACTTGAAGATTCTTGATGCGCTGCAGCGCGATGGCTCGCTGTCCAATGTCGAGCTTGCCCGGCGCGTGCATTTGAGTCCTTCGCCGTGCCTGGCGCGCGTGAAGGCGTTGGAGGCCGCGCGCGTGATTGACCGTTACGTGGCGATTGCCAATGCGGCTGCGTTGGGATTGGGTCTGAGCGTCTTTATTTCTGTCAGCCTGCGCTCGCAGAACAAAGAGGCGCTTGGTGAGTTTGAGCGGCGCATTGCAGAGCATGACGAAATCATGGAGTGCTATTTGATGACGGGCGACAGCGATTACCTTATTCGTGTCGCAGTCGCGGACATTGGCGCGCTGGAAAAATTCATTCTGGAGCAGCTCACGCCGATTCCGGGTATCGAGAAGATTCGCTCCAGCTTTGCCTTAAAGCAGGTGCGCTACAAAACGGCACTGCCTTTGCCTGGGCTGTGAGCTGAATAGATCTCTTGGCGCTATAAAAATAATAGCTGCTTGCACCCGTATTGATTGCGCTAGAGCACTAAAAAGCACGCCACAGCCTCACCCTCACCCGAGTTTTGCAGGGCATCCTTAACGCCGGGCCGGGGCCGGGCGTCGCGAGTTGTCATAAAACGCTGGCGGTTTGCTGGCAACCCAGCGCAGAAATGCTGCAATTTCGGGATGCGTTTTCAGCGCTTGCCAGGTGCAGCAGTCGCTGGCCAACTCACGCTCACTGAACGTCGCATGAATTTTGCGGTGACAAATCCGGTGAATCAACGCTTTGGTTTTGCCGCCCTGGCTGCGCGGCACCAGATGGTGTTCATCCACGCTTGGGCCAGGCTCGAGCGGTCTGTCGCACAGCGGGCAGCACGACGGCCCCGCTGGTTTGACATAGCCCAGCGGTTCGGTGCCGCGAAGCGCTCGTTTTGAACCATACGCCTGGGTTCTAAATGTCTTTTGCGGGGCTTCGCGTGTACCAGTAAGCCCACGCTATCAAAACAGCTTGGAGCGGCAAACGCAGCCACAGCCCCGTGGGCGTGAACTGCGTAAACAATTCGGGATGCAGCGCCATGTGTATGTTGGCCGGAAACACAGCCATCGACAGCGCCATCAGTCCCAAGCCTGCAAGTACCTGCCAGCGCCTGAAAAGCAGCAGTGCGCCAAGACAGATTTCAGCCACGCCGCTTGCATAGACCAGCGCAAGATGCCACGGCAGCCAGGGCGGCATGATGGCGACGTAAAAGGAGGTGTGCCAGAAGTGGTTGACGCCGGCTGCCACAAAAAGCAGGCCGAGCAGATAGCGGGAGAGGGTTTTGAACAAGGGCATGTAGTGGTTTCGCAGTAAGGTTACACGCTACGGCCAGGCTCTCGACGCTTCTAATAAGCTCAAAGCCCTAATTCGCTGTGTGAACCGAGCCGCACTAGCTGCAGCACGCGAACATCCAGCTTGCGGTAAGTCAACACCAAATCCGGTTTGACGTGGCAATCGCGGTGGTCCTTTCATTCGCCCGTCAGGGCGTGGTCGCGATACTTTTCTTCAAGAGGAAAATCATTGGCTTGCGCCTGAACTCGCTACCAAGAGTCTTACGGTGCAAGCCTTTAGCTTCGCGTTTGAAATCCCTTTTGAATTGGCTCGTGTTCTGCCTCTGCTGACCGTGCCCCGCCACGTCGCACGCCAAGCTATTCGCCTCAAACGTGGGCTTATCCTTGTGCCATGAGAATCTGACCCCATTTTTCCCAAGAATTACACCGACGCCGTCCTCCACCGGATCGACGTCGGCCAGCCCGGCGACAAGCGCCTCATGCGCGCGGTCGGCAAGGCCGACCTCATGACCGTGTTGAGCTTCGACAACAGCACGCCAGTCTGGTGGTGTGGCAGATCGAAGCAGCGAAAAGCCAGGCGCTGGCGAAACTGGCCGAGCGCAGCATGCAGCTGCAGGTGACAGTGCAGGATGGAACGGTCTGGATGAGTACGGCGGCAGGGTCGGTGGGAATCACTCCGAGGCGCTTGACAGTCAGTAATTGAGGGCGATGAATTCGTGTAGTGTTTCATGCTGTTTGAACAGTTTTGAGTTTTGCCTTTGCGCGCATGACTTTTGAGTTCTTTTTTGTAGTTCCTTTCGCGCTCTTCGCGTATTTTTACGCGTCCTTCGCGTCCGGCAGTCGGGATTGATTCGACCTCACAAGTCACTTACGTTTTTTGTATCAACGACGCTTCAAGGCTCTGCGCGGCCTGGAGCGCACACCAGTTCCCCGGCGTCATTGCCCACCACGGCGCGCTCGTTCTTGGCCTGCGCCACTGCCATGTCACGCGGCAGCAGCACGCCGTTTTTCACGGCCAGCACCTCGGCCATCACGCTGACGGCAATTTCAGGCGGGGTTTTGCTGCCGATGTAAATCCCGATGGGGCCGCGCAGGTGCGACAGCGCGGCTTCGCTGACGTTGAAGTGCTCGGCCATGCGTTGGTGCCGCGCCTCGTTGTTGCGCCGTGAGCCGATCGCCCCGACGTAAAACGCCTCGGTGCCTAGTGCTTCGAGCAGGGCCAGGTCGTCGAGCTTGGGGTCGTGCGTGAGCGCAATCACACAGCTGCGCCGATCCGGTTTGAAGGCAATGACCACGTCGTCGGGCATCTCGCTGAGCACTTTGGCGCCCGCCACCGACCAGGCGCTGCGGTACTCTTCGCGCGGATCGCACACGGTGACGGCAAAGCCGCTGAACAAGGCCATGGTCGCCAGGTATTCGGTGAGCTGGCCGGCGCCAATCAACAGCATGCGGTACTCGGGGCCGAATGTATTGACGAGTTCTTTGTCTGAGAGGCATAGCTCGGCTGGCCCGGTGGCCGGCGAAAGGAGCACCGCGCCGTCTTTCAGGCGCACGCTGCGCTTCGTCAAGCGCCCGGCTTCCAGCGCTGCCACCAGCTGCGCCAAGGCTTCGGCATCGGGGTCGTACTCCAGCAGCAGCTCCAGCGTGCCGCCGCAGGGCAACCCGAAGCGGTGGGCTTCGTCGGCGGTGATGCCGTATTTGAGGAAGGTGGGCGGGCCTGAGGGGATTGTTTTGCTGGCGGCGCCCGGCGAGGTTGCCGACGCGTAGGCTTGCGTGTGCTGGTAAATCAGGTCGTCTTCAATACAGCCGCCTGATACCGATCCGACGACCGCGCCGTCTTCACACAGCGCCATGATGGAGCCGACCGGCCGCGGCGACGAGCCCCAGGTGCGCACCACCGTGGCCAGCAAAGCGCGTTTGCCAGAGGCGCGCCAGTCGCGCAGGGTGCGCAACACCATGACATCAAGGTTTTCCATCAATGTTCCTTAGGGAAGCGCTGCAGCCACGGTTAAATCCACAGCAACACAGCCAGCGTCAGCACGGCGGCACCGACGATCCAGACCCAGACGGG
>JAYWDL010000099.1:0-7261 GCA_043779865.1 Polaromonas sp. | reverse complement strand
CAGCGACAAGTGGAATAAAACCGGGCTCATCAACGGTGAATGCTTCTATCAGTTCGCTGGCCAGTTTGGCCTGCTGCACATCGTCCTGCATGATGTAGCGCACAAGCACATTGGTATCGAGGCCAATCATCGGGCAGAGGCCCCGCGCGCTGCAATCGCCGCATTCATGTCCTCAATCGAAACAATTTTGACGGGTTTTCCAAACATACCCTTGAGATCGGTCACCGACCGCGTCGCAGCGATGAACTCGAACCGGCCAGGTTCAACCTCAACAAATTCAACACGGTCTCCCGCAGAAACGTGCAGGGCTTCTCGAATTCTGGCGGGAATGGTGATTTGTCCCTTGCTGGTCACTGTTGCGCTTGTCATGATCGCGGCTCCTTATTTCCTTACTTTAAAGTAAGGTTTATTGAATTGCAAGCGACTTGAACATTAATTGATGGCTACAAGGTATGGGAACGGTCCCCTGCCGAAAAACCCAAGGGTTCCCACAGAGCGCTGTTTTTGGCCCCAAACGCAATCACCTTGAACAACTCGCCCATTTCATGCTCGTTCACCAGCTTTTGCGCCATGACGCGCTCGGCCAGGCTGGCGTTTTCCATGCCGTCGAGCAGGCCGCAGTTGAGCAGGAACCGGCCCTGGCTGGTGTAGCCCAGTACCTGCAAACCGGCCTCCTGCCCGGCCAGCGCGATGCCGGTGAAATTGACATGGGCCGTGATGTCCTTGCTGCCCACATCGGCCAGCGCATCGGCATCCGCCAGGTGGGCGCGGTGGCACATTACCGTGCCCATGCTGCGCTGCGGGTGGTAGTACTCATGCTCCGGGAAACCATAGTCGAGCAAAAACACGGCGCCCGTCTCCAGCCGGTCAGCCAGCGTGCGGATAAACCCTTCGGCTTGGCGGTGGATTTCGGTGACGTAATCGTGCGAGCCGGCCACCTCCAGCGGCGGCCGCAGCTCGGTCAGCTGGTCGGCATAGGTAAAGCGCCCTTCATGAACCACCACGCCGCGCTCATGCCAGACGCTGTTCAGGCGCGCCAGCAACTTCACCGGCATGGCATCGAGCACTTCATTGCCCAGCACCACGCCATGCATCTGCGCCGGCAACTCGCTCACCCATTGCACCTTGCCGGCGTGCGCTACCAGCCGTTCGCGCTGTCGCTCGCGCAGGCTGCCCGACAGATCGACAATCGTGTAACGCGCTACCAGCGGCCCCAGGGTGTCCAGCAACTGCAGCGCCAGCGCGCCGGAGCCAGCGCCAAACTCCCAGATTTCGGCAGTTCCCGACGCCTGCAGCGCCTGGGCCACCTGGCGGGCCAGCGTCTGGCCAAAGCGCGGCGACAGCTCGGGCGCAGTCACAAAATCGCTGCCGCCGCCCTTGAAGCCCTTCACGCTATTCACGCCAGCGGGCATGAGGCCAAATTTGAGGGAGTCGTTGGCGTAGTAGCCCAGGCCCGGCATATAGAGCGCGAGCGCCATGAAACGGTCAAAACCCAGCCAGCCGCCCGCCGCGTCAATGGCCTTGATGATGTCAGCCTGCAGGGGGTTCGTTAAAATGGAAAGATGAGTCATGTTTGTCACCAAACTTGATTGTCGGCGATTCCCTTTGGCCATTTCGCCACCTCCCACACCTCTTTCACCCACTCCAGACTGATGACACCTGCTTCGTCCCGCCCCGTTGTCCTCGTGACCGGAGCTGCCCTGCGGCTGGGCCGCGAAATCGCGCTGGCGCTGGCCGAAGGCGGCTGGCAGGTGGCGGTGCATTACCGCAGTTCCGAAGCCGACGCTATTAAAACCGTAGCTGATTGCGCTCGCCTGTCTTGCTCTTCAGCCGCTTTTGCGTGTGATTTGGTGGATGAGACCGCCGTGCGCAGCCTGCTGCAGCGTGTGGTCGCCCATTTTGGCCGCATTGATGCCGTGGTCAACAATGCCTCGACCTTTGAGCATGACACGGCTGCCAGCTTTGGCTTTGCCGCGCTGGACAAGCATTTGCACAGCAACACCGGCGCGGCCATTTTGCTGGCCCAGGCGCTGCATGAGCATGTCGCGTCGCGCAACGCCACCGGCGCGGTGGTCAACCTGCTCGACCAGAAACTCTGGAACCAGAATCCTGATTTTTTCAGCTACACGCTGTCCAAGGCCGCTCTCGAAGCCGCCGGCACCATGCTGGCGATGGCGCTGGCGCCGCAGGTGCGCGTGGTCGGCGTTGCGCCTGGCCTGACGCTGACCAGCGATTTGCTGAGCGACGAGGAATTCGCGGCGAGGCACAAGCTCTCGCCGCTGGGCCGCTCTTCCACTCCTGCCGATGTCGCGGCCACGGTGAAGTTCGCGCTTGAAAATTCCTCCATCACCGGCACCACGCTGCTGGTCGATGGCGGCCAGCACCTGATGCGCTTCGAGCGCGATTTTTCCCTGATGTAACCACCGGCCAGCAACAGTCGGCAATGGCTGACAGACCTGACACCTCACTTATTACAGACTCACACCATGCTTAACACCCGGGGAACCCGAATCCTCCACCTCACTGGTCTGCGCTTTGACGCGAACCTGGGCATTCTCGATCACGAGAAAAAAGCGCCGCAGCCGATTCAGGTCGATGCCGAGCTGAACCTGGGAATGCAGCCGCTGCTGCCCCACGACGACGATATCAACCATGTGCTCGACTACCGCAAGGTTCGCCAGATCATCATCACCGAATGCACCGCCGAGCATGCCAACCTGTTAGAGAGCCTGATCGGCAAGCTGGCGCACCGGCTGATGCTGCTGCCCGGCGTGCTGGGCGTGCGGGTGAAAATTGCAAAACTTGAAATTTTTGACGACTGCGAAGTCGCCATTCGCGTCGAGACGGGACAGTGGTAACCGATATGAATGCAGTCTGGATAGATGAGCAGCTTGAGAGCTCGGCCCGGGTGAAGAACTCAATGAAGATCGAACGCGAGGACCACAAGCTGGAAAAACGACTGTGTCGTGAAGTTGGCCGCGCGATTGTCGACTTCAACATGATTGAAGAAGGCGACAAGGTCATGGTGTGCGTGTCAGGCGGCAAGGACAGTTACGCCATGCTCGACATTTTGCTCAAGCTGCAAAAGCGAGCGCCCATCAATTTTGAGCTGATCGCCGTCAACCTCGACCAGAAGCAGCCAGGCTTTCCAGAGCAGGTGCTGCCCGATTACCTCGGCAAGCTTGGCGTGCCGTTTCACATCGAAAACCAGGACACCTACAGCATCGTCACCCGCGTGATTCCTGAAGGCAAAACGCTGTGCTCGCTGTGTTCGCGGCTGCGGCGCGGGATTTTGTACCGCGTGGCGGGCGAACTCGGCGCGACGAAAATTGCGCTGGGTCATCACCGCGACGACATGCTGCAGACCTTCTTCCTGAACATGTTTTTTGCCGCCAAACTCAAGGGCATGCCGCCCAAGCTGGTCAGCGACGACGGCAGGAACATCGTGATTCGCCCGATGGCTTATGTGACGGAAAAAGACCTGACGCGCTGGGCGCAGGTGCAAAACTTCCCGATCATTCCCTGCACGCTGTGCGGCAGCCAGGAAAACCTGCAGCGCAAGCAGGTCGGCAACATGCTGCGAGAGTGGGAGAAAAAGCACCCCGGCCGCCTTGAAAACATGTTTTCAGCCCTGCAAAATATTGTTCCTTCGCACCTGATGGACAGCAAGCGCCATGATTTCAAGGGCATCAAGACAACGGGTGTGGCGAACGCCGACGGTGACAAGGCCTTTGACGCCGAGGAGTTCCGGGAGCCGGCTTTTGCTGACGTAGCGGGCCGTTCCGTCATCGGCATCACGCCACTGACGTCCGGTTGATGCCGGGTTATTGGAATAAATTCACCCTGGAGTCCTTATGAAACGTGTATTTACAGCTATCTTTTCAGTAGCAGTCATGACCTTTTTCATGGCGGGTTGCTCCACGATGCGGCTGGTCGAGAGCGATGTCACCGCGTTTTACCACTGGAGCGCCGCGCCGCCCGGACCTGGCACCGCTTACCGCTTTGAGCGCCTGCCTTCGCAGCAGGTCATCGGCGCGCAGCAGGACTATGTCGAGGGCCTGGCAGGCACTGCGCTGGCCAGGGTGGGCATGGCGCTGAACCCGCCTGCTGCGCACTTCAGCGTGCAGGTCATGGTAAGCACCCAGGTGGTGGAGCGTCTGCCCTATGGCGGCGGCGGCTACGGCTACGACGGCTTCGGATTTGCCACGCCCGGCGTTTTTCTGGGTGGCGGCAACCGGGGCGCTTCGGTTGGCCTGTCTTTCCCGATGCGTTTTTCGGACTCCTACTACCGGCGCGAATTGACCCTGCTGATACGTGACCTGACTTCCGGCCAGGTCGTCTTTGAAACCCACGCCCTGAGCGATGGCGTTCAAGGCGAGACGCTTGCCGTGTTGTCTGCCATGCTGGATGCAGCCTTGCGCGGCTTCCCGCAGCCTCCTCCGGGACCACGCCGGATCAACGTCGAAATTCCCCGCTAGGGTTGTGGCCCCCACGCTTTTCACTGCGTGTAATGCGCTGCCCCCCGAGGGGGCTGAACTCCGCTTGGGGCGGCCCGGCGCTTCGTTCGCGGCCCCCACGCTGTTCCCTGTGGAGCAGCCAGCAAACAACTGATACCCAATGACTGAACCGACCCGCATCATCGCCATCCGCCATGGAGAAACCACCTGGAACGTGGACAGCCGCATCCAGGGCCGCCTGGACATTCCCCTGAACGCCATGGGTCGCCAGCAGGCCGCACGCATGGCGCTGGCCCTGAAGGATGACCCGATCACGGCCGTTTACGCCAGCGACCTGACGCGTGCCTGGGAGACGGCGCAGTACCTCGGGCAGGTACGCGGCCTGGAAGTGACGCCCGAAAAAGGCCTGCGCGAACGCGGTTTTGGCGATTTTGAAGGCAAGACCTTTGCCGAAATTGAAGCGCTGCTGCCCGAGCAGTCGCAACGCTGGCGCAAACGCGATCCGGAATTTGCGCCCGAAGGTGGCGAGTCGCTGCTGACGCTGAACCGCCGGGTCGTTGAAGCCACCGAGCGGCTGGCCGCACAGCACCCGGGCGAGCTGATCGCGCTGGTCGGTCACGGCGGCGTGATGGACGTGTTGTACCGCGCTGCGACGCGACTGCACATCCAGGCGCCGCGCACCTGGACACTGGGCAACGCGGCCATCAACCGCCTGCTCTGGACCGCCGAAGGATTTACGCTGGTCGGCTGGGCCGACACCCAGCATCTGGACGATGAATCGCTGGACGATGGCCTGTTCGCCGCCAGCCCTCATCGCCCTGTCGTCAATACCTGAACACCACGATTGCCCAAAACCTTTGATGAACACTTTGACTTCTCGCCTGTCCGAACTGATCGGCAAACCTGTCCAAGACATCGACACCCCGGCCCTGGTGATCGACCTGAACGCGATGAAACGCAATCTGGGCCGCATGGCCGAATTTGCCAGAAAGTACCATATTCTCTGGCGTCCTCATGCCAAACTGCACAAGAGCGTGCTGCTGGCCCGGATGCAGATCAAGGCCGGCGCCGTCGGCGTGTGCGTGCAAAAAACCGCCGAGGCCGAAATCATGGTGGCCGGCGGCATTGACAACGTCTATATCAGCAACGAAGTGATTGCGCCGGCCAAACTCGCCCGGGTCGCAGCGCTCACGCAGGCCGTGGCAGCCCAGGGTGGCCAGATCGCCATTGCGGTCGACAGCCTTGAGGGAGTGGTCCGGCTGGCGCAGGCCATGACCGAGGCCCGCACCAGCACCGGCACCGGCCTGGCGACGGTGATTGACGTGTTTGTCGAAATCAACGTCGGCCAGGATCGCTGCGGTGTCGAGCCCGGCGCGGCGGCGGTCGCGCTGGCGCTGGAAATCCGCAAGCATCCGGCGCTGCGCTTTGCCGGGCTGCAGGCCTATCACGGCAAGGCCCAGCATCTGCGCAGCGCCCACGAGCGGCGCCTGGCCATCGCCAGCGCAGTGGATGCCGTGGTGCTGACCCGCCAGCTGATCGAGGCGCAGGGCATCGAGCCCGGGCTGGTTACCGGCGCGGGCACGGGCAGCTTCATGCTGGAGGCCGCCAGCGGCGTTTATGGCGAGCTGCAGGCAGGCTCTTTCATGTTCATGGATGCCGACTATGCGCAAAACGAGCGCGACCCGGCGCAGCCGCAATTCGAGCATGCGCTGTTTGTCAAAACCCAGGTCATCAGCACCCACAGCAGCCATGCGGTGTGCGACGCCGGCCACAAAAGCCACGCCATTGATTCGGGCTTGCCGAAGGTTCATGCCTTTGATGCCCAAAGCGGGCTGGAGTATTTCAACGGCGGCGACGAGCACGGCATTTTGCGGCCCGCGGCAGGCAGCACACGCCTGCCCGGACTGGGACAGATGCTGTGGCTGATTCCGGGCCACTGCGACCCGACCGTCAATCTGCACGATGTGATGATTGGCGTGAGCGGCGGCCTGCGCAATGGCGTCGTCCAGCGCCTTTATCCGGTGGATGCGCGCGGCGCGATGAGCTGACCTGAAAATTCAAGCCTTTCAGTCCTCTAGCGCATAAACGGCGTGCGTGAGCTCGTGTGGTGATTAGGTTCACCCTATATCTCTCGATCTTTACTCCAGACACCCCGTTCGGCTCTTCAGGCTCAGCGGGTGTTTTTCATTGAACTCCACCCCGGCATGCGCCGGTTTGCCTTTGGTCTTGGGCACGGGTGCATCCAGGTCGAGCACACGCGCAAACTTCGGCCACATGGCGTGCAGATAACGCTCTTCATTGCGTTCGTAAAAGCGTTGCAGCGCCCAAAGCAGATAGTCGCAGGCCTGCAAGGGTCGCTCAGCAATTGCGCCCGCAACGCGGCAATATCGGCCGCCAGCGCTTCAACCTCCGGCACCTCCAGCCGCGCCACGATAAAAAAGCGCGACACGACATCGGTGTCCACCATCAGCTTGCCGTGGCGACCAAACAGGGTGGTGTCGCCTGCTTCGTCAACGAAATAGTTGATATGGCTCATCGCACCTTCTTTGCCTTACGGTAAGCTTTGCCGCCCGCTGCCTTGGCAGGGGCGGCTTCAGATTTTCGGCTCGGGGGTTCTCCTGCGGCTTCAGCCATCGCGTCCAGATCAGAATCCGAATCAAACAGGCTTCCTGTCCAGGCTGCACCTACGGCTTTAGCTACTTTTTTAGTAGCAGCCTTCTTGTGTGCCTTGAGCTGCTGTGCAAGGCAAGCAGTGAGCCAACTTCAAAGTAACCCGTCGCTATGTCAAAGCGGGAAGAGATTTC
>JAYWDL010000098.1:0-7290 GCA_043779865.1 Polaromonas sp. | reverse complement strand
TCTTGAAGCAGCTCGGCCTGGTCGATGTGGCTGACTTGCAGGTCAATGGCAATGTGATCGAAATTCGCCCGCTCAAGCGCAATCCGCGTGAAGGCTGGGCGCAGGACAGCCAGCGCCTGGCGGCGACGGGAGACGATGCAATGGTATGGCCCGAGTTGGGCAACGAAGGGGATGCGGAGCTGGTGTGGTGAGCCGTCCGGCGGTGGCGACTGGCGAGGTCTGGCTGGCCAATCTCGACCCCACAGTCGGCAGTGAAATTCAAACGGCGCGGCCTTGCGTGGTGGTGTCGCCGCCAGAGATGCACGACCACCTGCGCACCGTGATCGTGGCCCCCATGACCACCGGCTCGCAGCCTGCGGCCTTTCGGATTGGTTTGACTTTCCAGGGCAAATCCGGGCTGGTGCTGCTCGATCAGGTGCGCACGCTGGACAAGGTTCGGTTGGTGAAGCGCTTAGGGGTCGTTCATCCCGCGACGCTTCAAAAACTGCTGACTACGCTGCAGTCGGTGTTTGAGCCGGGTTGAGGCGGCGCGGGATGTGTTTTTTAAGAAAAATCGGCTTGTAGTGCTTGCTGCGTATGCGCAAGCAGCTATTTTATTTATAGCGATTCGGTCCGCTTCCTACACAATTCAATCCCGCGCCAGAACCGCCACAATTGCACCTCACAGAACGCATCAAAACTCACATTTAGAGGAAAATAAATTGTAAATATCAGAAATCCCGTTCGGCACGCCAGAATTCACGACCAAAGTGCCACTAGCGCACGTCCCACCTAGGTTTTCAGCTACTCTTTACATAGCGTCAACGTTATTGGGTTAATTGAAATCTGACCCTCATTACATTGGGACACAGCGCTTTGTACAGCGCCTCGCGGGTCGGCATTAGCTTATCCGACTGTCCAGTTTTCCGGCTCCGCCGCAGTCGCAGAGAGTTGCTGGGCCTCCTGCTCAATAAATTTCACGACGCGCCAGCCGGTCTTGCCTTGCTTGTTGGTGCGCCTGATGGCCAAGCAGCTCACCTGATATTCCTGCCCCGGAGCGTATGCATTGGCCAGCGCTGGGGGCACGAATATGTCGTCCCGCGTACTGCGGATAAAGGCGAAGTCTTTGCCTTCTTGGCGTTCTAGGCTGCCAGACAGCGTTTCACACAGTCCCGGCAGCGCCTTGGCTTCTGAGAGCCGCCAATCTAGAGGTGGGCCTTCAGGATGGGCACGGCCGACTTCTACCAGCGTGCCCGGCGGAAGTTCCGCTATCTGGGGGAATTTGCGATGTGGCAGACCGAAACCGGAATCGGCACCGGTTGCCACATAGCTGAGCGCCTTCTCGGTATTGATGTGGTCGATGACGCCCCGAGTGTAGGTAAGGCTTTGCCGGTCCAACTCTTGAAGCAATGCACGGGCAGCGGAATCCACTTTTGGCATCGGTTGCAGGCTGCTGTTGGCTACCGCCTGTTGGTACCAGTCGCTGGCAAGCAGTTGTTGCAGTTCCTGCGGCACCTTGAAAGCGTGCTGTTCCCGGTACTGCAGTGCCAGGCTCGCCTGCTGGGCGGCCTCGTTGAAACGACCCGCAAGCGCGAGGCGCTGTGCCAAGTGGATGCGTACCTTTGCCACCTCCTGCTCCTCCCGAGCTAGCTGGGTTGCATGGGCATAGCAGGTCAGCGCATCCTTTGGCTGCTTGGCTTCCAGGATTTCGCCCAGTAGCGCCCAGGGCCAGGCCGCGCGCGACTGGCGGCGCAGCACGGGCGACAGTCGCTTGATCGCAAGGTCTGCCTCGCCGTTGGCTAAGTGCAATTTGCTCTGGTAGTAGTTGAGCCATTGGTCGTTGGGCTCGTCCTGCAGCGCTTGCTCCAAGATGCCCAGGCCCCACTCGTTCAGTGTCTGCTCCGATTGTGGATCGGCAGCTCTGGCCGCTGTCTCCCGGCAGATGGCGCGTATAAAGCGTTTATGCAAGCTATCTACAGTTTTGCCCGCCACATTAACGAAAGGCTTTTTGTCCTCGTCGGAGAAATGCTGGCTTCCCACCCAGCGAGCAAAGCCCAGGAATTCCTGCCAGTCCTTGGATACCTTACCCGCTAGGCGGAGTATTTGCGAGAAAGCGCTGTCGCCACGCAGTGCGTCAGCCATCCGCGCAAACTCACGCATATACGGTGACAGCTGGCCCGATAGCGCCGCAGGTGACAGTTGCTTTGCCTCGTAACGATCGACGATTTCTTTTACATGGTCATACAGTGCCCAGGCATAGGCCCGAAGGAACCATATGTCGGAGGTGTTTTGGGGGTACTCGGCCCGGGCTATCTCCAGGGCGTCTGCAAAACGCCTTTGCTTGCGCAGGGCGAATATTTCGCTGGAACTCACTGCAGTTCCTCCTTGTGCGCCGTCATCAGGTCCTGCACTTCCTCATAGAGGCCGTGGCTGCTGCCCGGACCGCCCACTTCCTGGGCGGCCGTCCAAGTGAAGGAGCCGTCGTAAGTGAAATCGATATCGCCTTTGCGGTAAGCATCAGCAAAATTCACTCGCAGCCGATATGGCATGGGCTTGTGACCGGTGCGGTGGATCTCCGAATTGGCAATTGCTACATCCAGACTATCAAGAAAGTCCTGCATGAACTGGTTTGGCTGCTCCGTGCCTGATTTGTTTTCCAGTGCATGGAGCGAAGTCAGTGCATCCTCTGCCAGTTGACTGTCGGATAAGGCACTTGGAACAGGCCCAGCCCGACCCACCTGCAATCTGCCGTTGTAGTAGTACTGGACCATGGCGCGTTTGCCATTGCGTACGAGGGTATAGCGCTCGCAATACTGCAAGTGCTGCAGTTTTTCAACTTCGATGCCCTGAGCCTCCCACACACGGCGTAGTTGCTGGTGGGTTTGCATCAGGGGGGCGATAGCAGTTGTGAAAGAAAGCCGTTGCCAGTCAGGATCAGCAGTGAATTCCTGCAGGCTGGACTGACCGGCTGCTGCAGATACGTCTGAAGAGCGCCCCCAATCAATGACACTGACGGGGGTGAAGTCAGGGGGATTAACGATGATCAGCTTCTTCGCTGCACGCGTGATGGCCGTGTAGGCCCAACGGAAGAACGATGCATTGCGTACCCCCGCATTGGACTCGAAATCCACGATGACCGTATTCCATTCGCCACCCTGCGCTTTGTGACAGGTCATGGCATAGCCGTACTTGACCTGGAGTGCGTTGAAGTAAGGGTCGTGGCGGATGGTGCGGCGAAATTCGGCCGACTTTGGGTGCAGATCAGGGTGGCGCTTTCGGAAGTCCACCAACAGCGCCCGCTGCTCCAGCGGGGTTAACTCACGGTGAGGTGAATCGAGCAGGTTTTCCAGCACCAGACAGGGTGTCTGGATGATGCTGCCATCGGCGTCGCGGAAAGCCACGGTGACATCGCGGAACCACAACTCAACGTGGTGGCCTCCTTTGAGATGTACCGGCACACATTCCGCGTCTGCTCCCACCTGCATGACCTTGACCAGATCGCCATTACTGAGCGGATGCGTAGTTGAGTTTTTGTTGATCAACAGCGTTTCGCCTACCTGAATGGGCAGGTACGCATCCCCCCAACGGCGCTCACGGATGCTTCGGTTGTACTCCAGCGCCGTGGCGTTGGAGTGCACGACAGCAACGTTGGAGGCTTTGGTCTGCAAGCCCTGAACGATCAGATCGACCGCGCTTCTTGCATCGACCTGCTCAATATCTTTCCCATTGGGCTGCAGTGAAAAGGTATTGAAGCGCTCGGCTAGCATGGCATCGCGCAACTCCGTAGCGCGGTCCAGAATGGCACTGCCTTGCGCCTGGCGCATCACTGCATTCAGCTCGAACGAGCTGACTTGCAGCCTGTATTCCTGCCTCAGGTAGTCATTGGACAAAGCCGGCGAGGATTTCTCACCAACCGGGGGGAGCTGTGCCGGGTCGCCGACGAAGAGCAGCTTGGTGAAATGGTCATGTGAGCGACCTGGCCTTCTCATTCGAGCAAATGTCACGATGTCCATAAGCAGTCGGCCAGAGCCGAACTGCATGACATCGCCGTGATTCTCTTTATCGCCGACCATTGAGGATTCGTCGATCACAAACAAGGACACAGTCGATTCTTCTTCCTTCAACGGAAAGATCATCCGCACGCCCGGGTCGTTGGCTGTTTCAGCCTCTTCGTTCACCTCGACCTGGTTTAGCGTGTAAATCGCCCGATGGATGGTCGAGCCCTCGTATCCAGGCTTGCCAGTGATCTGCTTGATCTTGTTGCCAAGAATGCGAGCAGCCCGCCCCGTCGGCGCCAGAAGGGCGCATGAAAGGTTCATTTCGTCCAGCGTATCGACCAACTTGGCAATGAGGGTGGTTTTACCCGTGCCTGCACTACCACGCAGGATGAAGGCGTCCTGCTTGTCGTCACGCAGGAAGGATTTGATTGCGCAAAGGGCTACGGATTGTTCCGGGGTTAGTATTATTGTCACGCTGGTTCTTCCCTGTTGTCGTTCATGAAAAAGCCTAGCCTCTCTCAGTTGTGATTGATTCGTTTGAAGCGGGTCCCGACCGTGACGATCTTCCCATCGGCCACCACGGCGTAGCTATCCAGATGCTCGCTTAATTTGCTGATGAGCCCACCGGCGTAGCTTTCGAGACGCTTTCTCGAGCGCCGATCGAAATAAACGATCTCGGCGCCAGCATGATCATGCTGGCGGTGGCCGAACTGAAACAGCAGGTCGACCACGATTGGGGGAATGCCACGTTGCTGACTGCGAACGTTTGCGTGAGCGGTATTCATTTCTGCATTCCTTCATAAGCTTTGATCAGTTTCTTTTCGAGGAACGCGTTGAACGAGAGTCCTGCTTTTTTGGCTTCCCGTTCGATGAGTTCCACAAGTTCCTCAGTAAGTACGAGATCGAATTCCGGCGGGCGCTGCGCGACGCGGCCTTCGCACTCCTTCGTCGGGATAAATCCCTTTCGGCCGGCCAGCCAGCGGCGGGCTTCTTCCGAACTGACCAGTGAGCGCTTGCCGACCTGCTCCGTCTTCAGCGGATCAGGCAGTTTTGGGTTGGCCGCATTACGCACGCTGCGCTCATCCATGTTTGCAAGCAGAGCGACCTCGGCAAGCGTCAAGTGGTTCATGTCGCCCTTTCTCTCCCCGTACTCGCCCGCTCCATAATCGGTGTGGCGCCAACCGCTATCGAGCACCATGCGCGCGACAGCGCTTTGCACCGCGAGCATGGCGAAACGGGGCGGAGTGTTGTCACTTTCCTCCAGATAGAGCCTCATGTGCGGCGTATCCATCCCACGGAGAAACCTCTCGATATGGCCATGGGCTCCATAAATATGGCCCCCTGGGAAAATATCTTCCGTCGGAGTGCCCGTTACTCCGTAGTCATACATTTCGCTCGCGGCTTTCCATACGGGCGACTTCTGAATGGCTTCCTTTTCTGTCCACGCATAGTCGCTAACCCCGTACAGCCTTGCGATATCTTTCCCAAACAGGTTCAGGAACTTGAACAGTTCTTCTTGCATTTCGGATTTCGAGAAGGGCATGTCTAACTCCTATGTGATATTAATGCTGACATGCAAATAATATTTATTGTTTTTCAAAATGTCAAGAGTGATATCAACAGTATCACACTCCTACTCCGCGATGCTTCACATCGAGGATCGCGCAACGAGCAACGGACTCGATGAGGTTCTGCAGGTGCAGGGTGACGCGGAGGGCGAGGCGCTTCTTTAGCAATAATTTTTTCTCGGCTTCGACGGCATGCAACAACGTCCGCTGCAATTTCAGTGGCTATACTTCGCCCCAAGTCCCCGCCATCACGCGGGGCCGAGATTGGCGTCTCGTGTAATCGCTGCGACGAAAGCCGCAGTTTCCCCGCAGAACCTGCGGCTTCATCATTTCTGCTTCCAGTTTTTGGCGGCTCGGATGGGGGAGCTTCGGCTCCGCCGGTTTTGCGCAAGCGGTTCCCGGTACGCCAACCCATTCGAGCTGCCGCCCCTAATTGGCGTTAGGTGCGGCGGTTTTTACAAACCGAACCGTTTGGAGGCCATTCATGGCTGACTCTTCCGCACACCCGCCCGTGGCATTTCACGGCGCAAGTCTTTTCGCCCTCACCCGCAAAGGCGGTGCCGCATGAGCGCCAGCCTGAGCCTTGATCTGGCCGCGCGTCTCTGGCGCTGCAGGCTGCGGCTGGGCGCACGCAGCCATCGAAAAGCACCAGTCCGGCCAGCCCGTGCGCCGCGCCGTGCGGCTCGACGCCTGCGCCGCGCTCAGGCTGAACCCGGCCAGTCTGGCAGCGGCACGGATGCATTGAGGGTTGGCATCCTCACAACGCTGTCTCAGGCAAGCCTTGGAGGAATGCAAGGCCATAAATTTTATGGGTTAGCGCGTTATCATTGACGCATAGAAGACACAAGGTTTCCGGTGAAAAAAAGCTTCAAAAAGCAGTCCACACCCCAGCTTCAGAAACATATCCGGGAAACCGCCAGGCACACCGAGAACATCTTGCTGACCCTTCACTCCAAGGAGCGGATGAAGAAGAGAAAGGTGCTGCTGGACGAGGTTTACGAATGCATTCGGCAGGGCGTCATCAACCTGACGCCGGAAGAGGACATGAAGACGGGTCATCTGGTTTGCCGCATGGAGCGGTATGTTTGCGGAAGAAATCTGCAGGTTTGTGTTGCATTGGATGACGACGATCCGACTCTGATCGTTGTCACTGTTTTTTAACTAGCTGGAGCGCACTGATGTACCACTACACGGAATGTGGGCTGGACAATGTCTGGCTCGCCAATGGATTCACCAAAAAGAAAACGGCTTATGGCGAAGCTGTCTCGATCACGCACGCCGATGGCCTGCACAAGCTGCTGGCTGAGGACTTGATCAACAAGCCTGCACGCCTGACGGGCAAGGAGTTTCGGTTTCTTCGGGTGATGCTCAAGCTGTCTCAGGCGGCAGTGGCAAAAATGCAGGGCGTTTCGGAGCAAAACGTCAGCTTGTGGGAGCGCCACGGCAAGGTGCCCAAGGCCAATGACAATCTCATGCGATGTTTTTACATGGCGCATGAATCCAAGAACCATTCGCTGCGCGAGGTGTGCGAGCGCATCACGACAGTGGAGCGCCTGGTTCATCAGCGCATCGTGGCTGAGACGACTGGCAAGGCATGGTCATCGAAGGTAGAAGAAACCGAGAACGATGAACGGTTTTCGTTGGCGGCGTGAGGCACGCGACCAGACGGCAAGCCCCTATCATCGGCGGACCATGCCGAATCCCGCCCAGAATCCCCCATCCAAGCCTTCATTGCAACGGCCGCA
>JAYWDL010000097.1:0-7291 GCA_043779865.1 Polaromonas sp. | reverse complement strand
AGCTATTTTATTGATAGCATTCAGCGCTTGACGGGTTTGCTTCAGAGCAGGAACTGCTGCAAATGTCTGGCTATTAGTTCGGGCTGCTCATGCACGATCCAGTGCGTGGCTCCATCGATGCGGCGAAGCTGCATCTGCGGAACGAAGTCTTCCAGCCCGTCCAGCAGTGCCGGGGGAAGGGCAATGTCATCCATCGCCCAGATGACCAGCGTGGGCAGGTGAACTTCGAGCTTGTCGCGCGGAATTACCACAGCGGCTGCGGCCGGGTCGTTGTGCGGCGGCCCGGGCCGGGGCGGACGCAGCGGCGAAGCGCGGTAGTAATTGAGTGCTCCGGTCAGGCCGGCGCGCCAGATGTCGCGGTATTGCGCCCTGAGGGCATCAGTCAACCACGGGTGCGGGCCGTCGATAGCGCCCATAGTGGTAAAAAACTCCCAGAGCCGGCGGAAGTCATTCTCGGCCAGCAGGGCTTCGGCGTCAGGTCGAATCAGGAAATTCATGTAGGCGCTGGCTGCCTGCTGCGCCGGGGACTGCTGCAACGCGCGCAAAAAAGTGCCGGGATGCGGCGAATTGATGATGGCCAGCTTTTTCATGCAACCTGGCTGCGCCGCCGCCAGGTTCCAGGCCACCGCGCCACCCCAGTCATGCGCAATGAGGCATTCCAGCGGGCCGCCTTCCAGCTCAACAAGTGCGGCAATGTCCTGCACCAGATGCTTGGGCCGGTAAGCAGCGACGTCGGCGGGCGCGCTGGACAGCTCATAGCCACGCAGATTCGGCGCAATGCAGCGAAAACCGCCGTTTTCGGGTTTTGCGAAGTGAAGGACAAGGCAGTCCCAGACAAAAGCAGCTTCCGGAAAGCCGTGCAAAAACATCAATACCGGCCGGCCCCTGGCACCGGCGCTGCGGCATGAAAGGGTGATGCCGTGCGGTAAGGCGTGCAAACTGGTTTCAATCATGATGCTATATTTTTAATAGCTGGTAGCGCCCATAGATCATGCGCTAGAGCCTCTATTTACTTGAAATTCTGCTTTTCGGCACCGACGCGGTGCCTGCACGTTACCGAATCTCAGGACTCTTCAGGCATGGGCGGAACAGCCACTTCGGTGTCAAGCGCAGCGTCAGCTTGCGCTTGAGGTGCCTTGAGCGGTTTTTCCTTTGGATGCGCCCAGTCCCACAGATGCTGGGCCACTTCTTCAACACCACGGCGCTTCAGCGAAGAAAAGAGCTTGACGTCTCCGCCGCCGGCCTGCAGCTTGACGATCTGCAGCGCCTTGGCGCCATCCGTCTTGTTGAGCTTGTCGGATTTGGTCAGCAGCACCAGAAACTTGAGCCCGTCTTCAACGCGGGGCCGGATCACGTCGAGCAGGATTTCGTCAAGCTCCGTCAGACCCAGGCGCGGGTCGCAAAGCAACACCACGGCCTTGAGGTTGTCGCGCGTTTGCAGATAGTTGCCCATGACCTGCTGCCAGCGGTATTTGGCTTCCTTGGGAACGGCCGCATAGCCGTAGCCCGGCAAGTCGGCCAGCACCGCGTCGGTCACGCCCTGCTTGCCCAGCGAAAACAGGTTGATGCTCTGGGTGCGTCCTGGCGTTTTGGAGGCAAACGCCAGGCGGTGCTGCTGCGTCAGGGTGTTGATGCAGGTGGATTTGCCGGCGTTGGAGCGGCCTACAAAGGCAATTTCGGGAACTTCAATGCGCGGCAGGTGTTTGAGTTCAGGCGCAGTGGTCAAAAACTTGGCTGTGTGCAGCCAGCCCATGGCGATTTTGGGATCGGGTGCCGTTACGGGGGCTGAAGAAGGTAACGTTGCGGAAGAGGTCATGGTCGGCGGTCCCTGAAAGTCGATGGCGTGCGCTGCCATCGGATGGCAGCCGGAGAAAATTATGCGAGGTGAGAAGGCCTTAGCCCGCCAAGCATGGCAGGAGCAGTCTGGGCAAGATCGCAATAATAGGCGTTACCTCCAAGCCATTGTAAAATCAGAGACTATTAAGTTCTGTGCGCCAACCCATTAAAAGCCCCGATATGAAGCTGTTCGCTACTTCCCTACTGGCCGCCTTGCTGGCCGTGCCTGCCATGTCTTCATTTGCCGCTGATGAAGCTGCGCCGGCACCCGCCGCCGCTGAGGCCCATGCAGCGCCCGCAGCGCCAGCCAAGGCTGCAAAGCCCGATCTGGTCAAGGGCGAAGCCAAATTCACGGCGGTGTGCGCCAGCTGTCACGGCGCAGATGGCAATTCCGGAACGCCCGCCTATCCCAAGCTGGCACAGCAGCACCCTGAATACCTGGTCAAGCAGTTGCAGGAATTCAAGGCGGGCAAGCGCAAGAACGCCATCATGCAAGGCTTTGCAGCGATGCTTTCCGAAGACGACATGAAAAACATTTCTTACTGGGCAACGTCGAAAAAGGCAAAACCCGGTTTTGCCAGGGAAAAAGACTTGGTCACGCTCGGTGAGCGCATTTACCGCGGCGGCATTGCTGACCGGCAGGTTCCTGCCTGCGCAGGTTGCCACAACCCGACTGGCGCTGGCATTCCTTCGCAATACCCGCGTTTGAGCGGTCAGCATTCGGACTATAGCGCTGCCCAACTGACTGCTTTCCGGGACGGCGTTCGCGCCAACAGCCTGCAGATGACGCAGGTTGCAGCCAAGCTCAATGACCGCGAAATTCGCGCCGTCGCCGATTACATCGGCGGCTTGCGCTGAGAAAAACAGGTTTGTCATCCATGAACGGCAAGCCCCGTGTTTTGCCGGGAATACGCATAAATCGTATGCTGCATTGAACCCCAGCCTCCAAAATCAATCACATCAGGGCGGGTCTTTCTCAAGAAAGCCCGCTTTTTCCTTTTCGCCGCCTTCTGTCTTCTTTTACCCCCCCCACCAGAGCCACCAGGTCTGAATTTCACGTATGACAGTTTCCACCGAAGGCATGAAAGTCAACTGGGGCTCCCGCACTTTGCGTGCGTGCGTGGAGTTGCTGTCGTCAATGCGGTTTTCGATTTCTCTGCTGACCGTTATCTGTATTGCCTCGGTGATTGGAACCGTCCTCAAACAGCAGGAGCCACTAGGCAACTACGTCAACCAGTTCGGGCCTTTCTGGGCGCAAGTGTTCAGCCTGGTCAGCCTCAACACGGTGTATAGCGCCTGGTGGTTTTTGCTGATCCTGGCGTTTCTGGTCGTCAGTACCAGCCTTTGCATTGCGCGCAACACGCCCAAGATCGTTGCCGACTTCAACCAGCTGAAAGAAGACGTTCGCGAGCAAAGCCTGAAGGCCTTTGGCCACCGCGCGCAGGCGGCACTGACCGAATCGCCTGAAGCAGCCGCCCGCCGCATCGGCCAGACCCTGGTGCAAAGCGGCTGGAAGGTCAAGCTGCAGCAGCGAAGCGCCGGCTGGATGGTGGCCGCCAAAAAAGGCTCGGCGAACAAGCTCGGCTATATCGCCGCGCACAGTGCCATTGTGCTGGTCTGCGTAGGCGGCCTGCTCGATGGCGACATGATCGTCCGTGCGCAAATGCTGCTCAATGGCAAGTCGGTTTATACCGGCGGCGGCCTGATTGCCGATGTTCCGGCAGCGCACCGGCTGGGCGAGCGCAACCCTACCTTTCGCGCCAACCTGATGGTGGCCGAAGGCACTCAGTCGAGCACTGCCATATTGAACCAGCCGGGCGGCGTGCTGCTGCAGGAGTTGCCTTTTGCGGTGGAGTTGAAGAAATTCATCGTCGAGTACTACTCCACCGGCATGCCCAAACTCTTTGCCAGCGAAATCGTCATCCATGACAAGGCCACTGGCGAAAAAACGTCGGCGCGGGTTGAGGTCAACCATCCGGCGAACTACAAGGGCGTCGAGATTTACCAGTCCAGCTTTGACGATGGCGGCTCCAGCGTCACGCTCAAGGCGATTCCGATGGCAGCTGCCAGCAAGCCTTTCGAGATTCAGGGAACCATTGGCGGCTCCAGCAGCCTGACCAACGGGCAGGGCAACGGTGCCGAAAAACTCACGCTGGAATACACCGCGTTGCGGGTCATCAATGTGGAGAATTTTGCAGGCAAGGGCAACACCGCTGGCACTTCGGGTTCAGGCGCCGATGTGCGCAAGGTTGATCTGCATAAGGCCATTGAAACGCGGCTGGGTGCAGCCAACAAGACAGTGACCCAAAAAGAGCTGCGCAATGTCGGCCCCAGCGTGAGCTACAAGCTGCGTGATGCAGCAGGCCAGGCGCGTGAATTCCAGAATTACATGCTGCCGGTCAAGATGGACGGCAACGCGGACAGTCCGGCGATGTTCCTGATGGGCGTGCGCGAAAACACTGCCGATGCTTTTCAGTATCTGCGAATTCCGGCAGACCCTGAAAGCAGTATGGACACCTTTGTGCGCCTGCGCGCCGCGCTGGCCGATCCGGCGCAACGCGAGATGGCCGTGAAACGGTATGCCCGTCTGGCAGTTGGCACCGATCGCCCGGAACTCGCCCGGCAACTGACTGAATCGGCATCGCGTGCGCTGGCCTTGTTTGCAGGTTCTGATCCTACTTCGGGTGCAAAGGCTGGCGCTGGGGGCATGTCCGCTGACAAGGTAAAACCGGTCGCTGGGCTGCAGGCGATTTCCGACTT
Source organism: Polaromonas sp. (assembly GCA_043779865.1). Classification (GTDB taxonomy): domain Bacteria; phylum Pseudomonadota; class Gammaproteobacteria; order Burkholderiales; family Burkholderiaceae_C; genus Polaromonas. Next base: position 2,695 of record JAYWDL010000097.1, on the reverse strand, counting down.
CATGGAAGCCAACGTGCCTGAGGCGGAGCGCAACCGTGCCGGTGAAGTGCTGGTCCGCATTCTTAATGGCGTATTGTTTGAGCTGACCGGAATGACTCGTGAACAAGCCGGCCTCAAACCGCTGCCGCAGGACGAAAAAACCCAGGCCTTCATGACACAGATGGTATTGAGCCTGTCGGATGCACCTCACTATCCAGCGCCCATGACCTTTCAGCTCAAGGATTTCAGGCAGGTGCAGGCCAGTGTGTTCCAGGTGGCTCGTGCGCCCGGAAAAACCATTGTTTACCTCGGCTGCGCCTTCCTGATTCTGGGAGTGTTTGCGATGCTCTATATCCGCGAGCGCCGCGTCTGGGTCTGGCTGGCACCGCAAGGCCGCACCCCTTCCGATGGGCCAGGCAATTCCGGCCTGCAGCTCGGTGGAGGATATTCAGTGCCAGAATCTGCAGGATGCAGCCACGCCACCATGGCCTTGTCCACCAATCGTAAGACCATGGATGGCGACAAGGAATTCGAGATGTTGAAAACGAAACTGTTGCAGGCGCCCCTATGAACACCACCACGAGCATCAACACCACCACCACCCTGTCGGCCGGACGCGGTGGCACGCCAAGCCTGAATGAAGGCTATTTCGCCCGGCGCAATGCGCTGGACTGGGTGTTTGCCGTGCTGGTCGCGGGCGGCTTTTTATATGCCTTTGCGCGTTATAGCGCCTACATGGATGTGTACGAAAAGGGCATTCTGATGGCAGCCATTCCGGCGGCCATAGCGCTGGGCTGGTTCTGGCGGCCCTTGCGCATACTGATGATAGTTGTCACCGGCTTTGCCCTGCTGGGTATCACGTCTTATCAGGGCGATCTGGCGCGGGCCGAGCAGGTGTTCTGGCTCAAGTATTTTCTGTCCAGCCAGTCGGCCATCTTGTGGATGAGCGTGCTTTTTTTCATGAGCACGATTTTTTACTGGCTCGGGATGTTCGCCGGAAATACGCCGACAGGCACCGGCCCCAGCCATAGCGCGACACTGGAGTCACTGGGCTCGAAAATTGCCTGGGTGGGCGTGGGCATGGCGCTGATCGGCACACTGGTGCGCTGGTATGAAAGCTATCTGATTGGCGCTGACGTCGGGCATATCCCGGTCAGCAACCTGTATGAAGTGTTTGTGCTGTTTTGCTGGATGACGGCGACGTTTTACCTCTACTTCGAGGCGCAATACAAGACCCGTGCGCTGGGCGCCTTCGTCATGCTGGTGGTCAGCGGCGCGGTCGGGTTTTTGCTCTGGTACACCGTGGTGCGCGAAGCCCATGAAATCCAGCCGCTGGTACCGGCGCTGAAAAGCTGGTGGATGAAGCTGCATGTGCCCGCCAATTTCATCGGTTACGGCATGTTCTCGCTGGCGGCCATGGTGTCGCTGTCTTACCACATCAAGCAGCAGGCTAATGAAACCCGCTGGTACAAGCTCACGCCCTTGTGGCTGCTGGGCGTGGTGCTGTGTTTTGTACCGATTGTTTTCCGCAAGTCACCGCTCGAAGCGGGCGGCAGTAATTACTGGGTCGGTTATCTGGGGGTGGCGGGCCTGATTGCCGCAGGCATTCTGCTGGGCCGCAAGCACATTGCCGCACGCCTGCCAAGTCTGGAAGTGCTGGACGATGTGATGTACAAGGCGATTGCCGTCGGCTTTGCGTTTTTCACGATTGCCACCGTTCTTGGCGCGCTCTGGGCGGCCGAGGCCTGGGGCGGCTACTGGAGCTGGGACCCGAAAGAAACCTGGGCACTGATTGTCTGGCTCAACTATGCCGCCTGGCTGCATATGCGGCTCATGAAGGGCTTGCGCGGTACCGTTGCCGCCTGGTGGGCGCTGGTGGGTCTGGTCGTGACCACTTTTGCCTTCCTTGGCGTCAACATGTTCCTGTCGGGCCTGCACAGTTACGGAACCTTGTAGCGGCAAGCTGAATCCTTGTAAGAAGTCGCTGCGTACCACGACCAATCCATAACGAGATTTCAAGGACTTCACCATGCTCATCAAGACCAACGCCAGCGGATTTCACCACCCTGTCCCTAGCGAGATTACGCCCCAAGGGATTTACCATGGACGTCGCGACCTGATCAAGCTCATGGCGATGGGAACTGCGGGGGCAGCCCTGGCCAGCTGGGCCGGACGCGAGGCAATGGCGCAAACCGTACAAAAACCCGGCAAGCTAGCCGCCTTGGCTGGCGGGAAATCAGCGGTTGCTGGCGCGATGACGATGGAAAAAATCACCGATTACAAGGACGCGACGACGTACAACAATTTCTACGAATTTGGCACGGACAAGGCCGAGCCTGTCAAAAATGCCCACACGCTGGTCACCAAGCCGTGGTCGGTCGCGGTGGAAGGGCTGGTCAAGCAGCCTAAAACCTTCACGCTGGAAGACCTGCTCAAGCTCAGCCCGCAGGAAGAACGCATCTACCGCTTGCGCTGTGTCGAGGGCTGGTCCATGGTGATTCCCTGGGTCGGTTATTCGCTGTCCGAGTTGATCAAAAAAGTAGAGCCGCTGGGCAGCGCCAAATACGTCGAATTCATTACGCTGGCCGACCCCAAGACCATGCCTTTCGTGGGCTCTCGTGTGCTGGACTGGCCTTATGTTGAGGCCCTGCGCATGGATGAGGCGATGCATCCTCTGGCGCTGCTGACATTTGGTATGTACGGTGAAGTGTTGCCT
>JAYWDL010000096.1:0-18602 GCA_043779865.1 Polaromonas sp. | reverse complement strand
GGGGTTACGACTACTGGGCACTGGGGCATGTCCATGCCAGGCAAGTGGTGTGCGAAGTGCCCCGGGTCGTATTTCCGGGTAATTTGCAGGGCCGCCATGCACGCGAGACAGGCATCAAGGGCTGTGAGCTGGTGACCGTTGAAGGCGCCAGGCTGGACGCCCGCTTCATGCCGCTGGACGTGGTGCGCTGGCACCATATCTGCATTGATGTGCAGCCGGTTCAAACCCTGGACGAGTTGCCGCGTCAGGTAATGCAGGCGCTGCAGTCCGCGGTGGCCGAAGCGGGCGATGTGCTGCACGCGGTCAGGGTTGTCCTGACGGGCGAAACTCATCTGCATGCCGTGGAAGCGCGCCAGCCTGGAACGCTGGCTGCGGCGGTGCAGGCCGCCGCGCAGGACGTGTCGGGCGCCGAGGTCTGGATTGAGCAGGTCAAGCTCGACCTGCGATCACCCGTGGATCGAGCCCGGCTGGGGCAGGGCAGCGACGCCCTGGGCGAGCTGGTAAGGTGGGTCGATCTGCTGTCGGGCGACGGACCGGCGCTGGGGCAGTTTTGCCGGAACGCCCTGGCCGAGGTGCTGGGCAAAGTGCCGACCGAGGTACTGGCGGCGCTGGCGCATGACACGACGGATACGACGGACGACATTCCTCGCCTGGATGATGAGGCTGCGTTGCTGGCGCTGCTGAAGGATGCTGAAGCCACGTTGCTGGCACGTTTGAATGTCAGTGAGGTGCAGCCATGAAAATCCGGAAATTGTTCCTGAAGGCGTTTGGCCCCTTTACCGACTCGACGCTGGATTTTTCCGGACCCGCCAACCTGCACCTGATTTATGGCCCCAACGAGGCCGGCAAGTCGTCGGCGCTGCGGGCCATCACTGATTTGCGTTATGGGATACCAATGCGCAGCAAGGACGATTTTGTCCATGAGTTCAAGGACATGCTGCTTGCAGGTTGTTTCGAAGATGTTGCAGGTCGAGTCGTTGGACTGGCGCGCCGCAAGGGCAATAAAGACCCGCTGATGAGCGCAGACCCGGCAACCGGCGCGCCGCTGGCGGGTTCCCTGGTTTCACCAGAGGTGCTGCTGGCGCTTACCGGCAGTGTGGCGCGTGAGCAGTTTGAAACCATGTATGGCCTGGACTCCTTGCATCTACGCAAGGGAGGCCAGATGCTGATTCAGGGTGAAGGCGAACTGGGCGCCGCCCTGTTCGAGGCCAGTACCGGGTCTGCCGGGATCAAGATGCTGCTGCAGACGCTGCAAACCGATGCCAGAAAATATTTCATTCCGAAAGGCCAGTTGCCGATACTCAATGAAGCGGCGCGGCAACTGGACGAGGCCCGGCAGCGCTACAGGCTGGCGGTGACCAAGCCAGATCAATGGAAGGCGCTCAAGCGTGTGCATGAGGAGGCGCGAAGTCACCTGGCGGCAGCCAGGGAGCAGTTGACCCGGCAGCGCAGGCGGCTGGCCGAACTGACCGAGTTGCGCGCCGTGGAGCCCTTGCTGCGTGGGCTTGATCTGACTGAGGGGCAGTGGGCCCAGGCGCAGTGCCACGTGGCGCTGCCGGCAGATACACGGGAGCGCCGGCTGGCAGCGCTTCAGCACCAGGCCCAGGCACAAGGGGCGCTGGCAGAAGCCGATGAAGCGATTGGCGAGTGCCGGCATTCCTTGCAGGGGCTGAAGATCGAGCCCCTGATGTTGACCCATGCGCCTGCTATCGACCGGCTGGAAACCGACTTGTCCCTGGTCCGGCGGGAGCAGGGCAGCCGGCTCAAGCTGCAAGCCTCGACCGACCACGACGCTGGACAGCTTATGCTGCAGGCAGCACGGATGATGCGGGCCGCCGGCAAAAGCATTGAGAGTCTTGATGAATTTTTCAGGCAGACGCCTTCGTCAGCGGAGCAGGCCGAACTGGAGTGTTTACTGGAGACATTTCAGGCACTGAAGCTCGATTTGCAGTATGTCCGGGTCCAACTCAGTGCTGTTGGGCGCAAACTCGTCAAGTTGCAACACGAGGTGGTCGATGAGCCACCCCTGCCGCTGCGGCAGGCCCTCTCATTGGCATTGGGGCAGGCGCAATCGCTGGGTGATGCCCAAACGCGGCTGAGCGAGTTGCAGGACAGGCTGCGCACAGAGCAGCGCACGCTGGACCGTTCCCTGACCGATCTGGGGCTGGCATCGCTTGAACAGCTGGCGCTTTCGCGCTGGTTGGCCTCTGCCGAAATTGATGCCTATGAACGTGAACGCAGCGAATTGCTCAGGCGGGCCGCACTGGGCGAGAGCAGGCTGGAGGAACTGCAGACCAATCTGGCAGCACAGCAACGACGCCGCAAGACGCTGGCTGCAACCGGCGAGGTCGTGACGGCCGATACGCTGCGCCATGCCCGGGTCGTGCGGGACGAGGGATGGCAGACGATTCGCACTGTCTTCATCGACCGGCGGTCAGGAATGGCTACCGGACTGTCGGGTGAGCCGGTGAAGGCCTCCCTGGCCGACGAATTCGAGCGCTCCCAGGCGCAGGCAGACCGGCAGGCGGACTTGTTGCGCGAGGGCGCCAGGCGGGCCGCAGAGATAGCGGAATGTGAGCAGCGGATTGCCGACATGACGCAGGCGCTGGCTGCCCTGCACACTACCCAAACCGCGCAGGACGAGTCCCTGGCGACGCTGGATGAGAACTGGAATCAAACCCTGTCGCGCCTGGGACTTCCCGGCGGCACCGCCGCCACCGTGCGCGAATGGCTGAATTTTCGGCAGGCTGCGCTTGAGCATAGTGAACGCCTGGCGCAGGCAAAGCACGCGCACGCACTGCTGGAGCGGCACATGGCCGAGGCGGGCAAAAGCCTGATCGCCGCCTTGATGGCGCTAGGGCGTATGCCTGCAGGTGCCATGCCTCATCTTGATGCCCTGATCGCCTTGGGCACTGCGGCTGACCGTGACATGGTGGCGGCGCGGGCCGCTGTCCAGCGTCGATGCTCTGACATCGTCAGCCTGGAGCAAGATATTCAGGGTGATCAGGCCAGGGCCGCCGAACTGACGCATCGGCTCCAAAGCTGCCAGGCCACACTGGACGCGCACTGCCGTCATCTTTACCTGGACAAGGGCGCGCTAGCCGAGACGATCAAGGCGCGGCTTGCCGAACTACGGCACTGGGGCAATGACCACCAGATGCATGTCGGTCATCTCCAGCAACTCGAACAGATGAAGGCCAGCGAAGCGGCTGCGGCAAACTCGGCCAGGGCACTGGGCCAGCTGTTGCAGGAACCGGTCTGGGATCACCTCGATGCATGGCTCGACGGCTTGACGCTGCGGCTGGCGCAGTCACGTGAGGCTGCGGCGATGAAAGCCACCCTGCAGCGTAGCGAGTCCGAGCAGACGAAGCGTCAACAGCGTGCGCTTTGCGACCTGGAGGGTGCCATGAAGGTTCTTGAAGTGCTCATGCAGCAGGCAGGCGTGCAACACGCCGACGCGCTGCCGGAGGCAGAGACGCGGTCAGACCGGCGGCGGGACGTGTCGGCGCGTCTGCAAGACCTGAGGGATCAGCTGGCCAGAACGTCACAGAAAAATTCCGCAACCCTGCGCAAAGAGCTTGCTGACCTCGACAGCGTGGCGATTGATCTCGAAAAACAGGCCTGTTCGGCCGGGATTGACCGGCTGGAAGCCGACGAGAAAGCCGCGATCGATGTTGAGCAAGTGGCCCGGGCCGCGCTGGCTCAGGTCGATACGTCGGATGCGGCTGCCCAGGCCAGAGAGGAAATGGAAGCGGCCATCGCACGTTACCGTGCCGGCGTACGACCGTGGGCCCAACTCAAACTTGCAGAAGCCTTGCTGGGCGAAGCCTTGCGGCGCCACCGCGAAAAGGCGCAAGGCCCTGTGGTGGCATTGGCGGGGGATTACTTCCGGCTCATGACCGGCGGGCGGTTTGTCAGGCTGCTGGTGGACGCTGACAGTGATGTGCCGGTGTTGCTGGCCCAGCCGGTTCAGGGCAAGCCCATGGACATTTCCGCGCTGAGCGAAGGCACGGCCGACCAGCTGTACCTGGCGCTGCGGCTGGCCGCGCTACAGCTGCAGCGCAAACCGGACCGCACGATGCCGCTGGTGCTGGACGATGTGTTCATGACCGCCGATGACGAACGGGCCGCCCACATGTTCCGCGCGCTGGAAAAGTTTGCCGCCACGGCTCAGGTTCTGGTGTTCACGCATCACCATCACCTGCTGGGCATTGCGTCCGATGCAGTGGCAAAAGACGGGCTGCGGGTTCATCGCCTGGAGTCGGCTTTTGAACGCAGCCAGTGATGCAGACGAAAAGCAAAAACATGTCGTAAATCCGGGCGAACCCTGCAAGCCATTAAAGGCTGGCCTTGTTTTTCAGGCCGTATTAAAAGTCGTCAGGCCGGCTGAAAATTGATCAAATAGCCTTCTGGCCCAATATCTGCGGTCGTAAGCAGCTATTCTTTTAATAGTGATAAATCGCTTGCGCAGTTCGGTTATCCTGCGCTAACCCCGACTTGGCCTTGCAAAATTGGGACCCGCTGCGTACTGGCAAATAACCCTGTTATTGAAAAAAGAGGATTACATGATTGTTCGTTTTCACATTGACCCGATGGAACAAAATCTATACGAATACAGCGTCAGTTATGAAGGCGAAATGCTGTATGCCGATGTCGGGTTGGGTACTATTGAAGAATGCATCGTGGCCGCCACAGAGGGACTGGACCGCGACGCCGTGGCAGCCGAAATAGCTTATAAGGGGGTGATCAGTGGCACTTATGCGCTGGGATCGCTGGCCTTGATGTCTGCGCAGATTGCCGACCATGCGCTGCAAACAACAATCGCTATTGAAGAGGTTCTCCAATAAGGCAATACCGGCTGTCTTGAACATTCAGCCCGGCAAAACTTCTTGCCACGACTCCCGTTCGTAGTCAATGGCCAAGCGGTCGAAGCGATACGAACCGAACTAGTTTGAGGTCAGCCATCTTTTCATGAAACCCTTCAAGCAAATACGACCCCATAGCTTGGGCCTTTACCTGGCGGTTTGCTTTTCGCTGCTGTCTATTCTGCTGACCTTCATTTTGCTGGTGGTGATAGACATTACGGTAACGAAACAGGTCAAGTCCAGTATTGGTTCGAACCTGGCCGAGTTGGCATTCCAGATGACCTATCGCCTGGACCGGACCATGTTTGAACGCTACCGCGAAGTGCAATTGATGGCTGAGCGGATAGGACAGGATGGCACCCCCATCAATTGGCGCAAAAACCGCAAGGCGCTGGATTCGCTTCAGCACACTTATCCGTATTACGCCTGGATAGGAGTCACAGACAAGCAGGGAAAAGTGCTGGTGGCTACCCGTGGCATGCTCGAGAATGCCGACATTTCTGGAAGGCCCTGGTTTCAAAACGTGAAGAACGATATTCATGTGGGAGATGTTCATGAAGCCAGGCTTCTGGCCAATCTGCTGCCCGACACCACGGGAGAGCCTTTACGTTTTGTGGACATCGCTTTTCCCTATACCGGGCCCGATGGCGAAACGCAGGGCGTGCTGGGCGCCCATCTTTCGTGGGAATGGGCCAAGGACATCGAGCGCTCCATCATCGAGCCCGTGGACAGGGAGCGCATGTTGGACGCTCTGATTTTGTCGGCTGACAATACCGTGCTGCTGGGCCCTCCCGACCTGCAAGGCCAGACGCTGAGTCTGCACAGCCTCCAAGACTTGAAGCGGGGTGCTCGTGGTTTCAATACTGAGCGCTTGCCAGATGGTCGTGAATACCTTGTGGGTATCAGCCAGGGGAGCGGTTATGGGACTTACCCGGGAATGGGCTGGAAAGTGCTGATAAGACAGGGTAGTGAAGAGGCCTATTCACGGGTTAAACACCTTCAGGTGCAGGTGCTGTGGATCGGAATCGTCCTGGCGTCGCTGTTTTCACTGTTGGGATTATGGGCTGCCCGTGTTGTTACACGACCACTGAAAGCGCTGTCACGCTCGGCGCAGCAACTGGATGCGGGCCAGCCTGCAAAAATCGATGCCATGAACGCCGCCTACACAGAAGTCAATACATTGAGTGGCTCTCTCAATTCCCTGATTGGCAACCTTCAGCAAAAAGAAACAGCCTTGAAGGACCTCAATGCGACGCTGGAAAACCGGGTAGAGCAACGGACCGTGGAATTGACGCAGGCCCTGGAAAGGGTGAGCGATAACGAAAACCGGATCAAAACCATCATCGAGACAGCTCAGGGGGCCTTCATTGGAGTGAACTTTGAAGGCATGATTACTGACTGGAACTCGCAGACACAAAAAATGCTCGGCTGGACACGCGAAGAAATACTGGGACAGCCGTTTGATAGGCTGATGCCCGAGCGTTTCAGAGGCAGTATCGGCAAGGCTATGCAGCTTTTCATCAGCACGGGCGCTGCAAGTTTTATCAATACCAACCTGGAAAGACTGGTACTGACACATGATGGAAGAGAGCTCCCTGTAGAGATCAGGATCGGCCTGATCAACAACAATAAGCTAAAGCTTTTCAGTGTTTTCCTACATGATATTTCAGAGCGCAAGCAAGTTGAGCGTATGAAAAACGAATTTATCTCAACGGCCTCTCATGAACTCAGAACACCTTTGACCGCCATCTATGCAGCCCTCGACATGGTGAATTCAGGCATGGCAGGCGAGTTGCCGCCTGACGCCCGGGAGTTGCTGGGTATTGCCTACAGGAGTGCAGAGCGTCTTGTGCGCCTGATCAACGATATTCTTGATGTTGAGAAAATAGAGTCTCATAGCATGGCTTACCACATGGTGGTTCAGCCACTGTTGCCTTTGGTGGACCAGGCGATCAGAGCGACGCAGAGCTATGCCGACCAGTACCAGGTTAAATTGGAGCTGGCTTGTGGCCTTACCGATGCTCTGGTGCTAGTTGATGCAGATCGGGTGATTCAGGTGGTGGTCAACCTGCTGTCCAATGCGGCCAAGTTTTCTCCGGCCGGTGGGGTGGTCAGGATTAGCCTGCAGCGGTTGCCGGGGTATGTGCGAATGTCGGTCGCCGACTCGGGCAGGGGCATACCCGAGAATTTCCGTGACCGCATCTTTCAACGGTTTGCACAGGCAGACTCTTCAGACCGGCGGCAAAAAGGCGGCACTGGCTTGGGCCTGAATATCTGCAAAAGCATTGTCGAGGCCCATCAGGGCAGGATTGATTTTGTCAGCGAGCCGGAGAGAGGTACCGAGTTTTATTTTGATTTGCCGCTGGCGGTGCAAGCGTGATACTGGACTCATGCCTGCATGCTGCCCGCGCTAGGGTCACTTTGGTTGCTGTCCCACACCTTTGCGTTTCATTTCACCCCAGCTGGATTCACGCTGGCTGGCCCAGCGGTAGAGGCCCAGCAAACGCCACCAGGTGTTGAGTTGCCGATAGCCCAGATTTTCAACAACCACTACCAGCACGAGCAGGGCAAGGTGCCGGAACTTTGGATATATATGAAACGAGATTTCCTCAAGCAGCAAACTTGTAGCCGAAAGCAGAATGCCCAGGCCGATGGCCATGAACAGGAAAACAGCAAAGGCCTGCCATGAGATCAGGCCAAACAAGTAGGCGTACAGCATGAAAAAGTAGCCACCAATTTCCACCAATGGCCCCAGCCATTCAAAAAGAATCATGAAGGGAAATGCTACCCAGCCGGGCGTTCCTCCGTTACGGCTGAACATCAGGCTCCAGTTGCTGCTCAGGCTTTCAGACAGGCCGCGCTGCCAGCGTATACGCTGGTTTCTAAGGGTTTTTCTGTCCTCGGGCACTTCAGTCCAGCAAACCGGCTCGGGTACAAACGTGATTCGGTAGGCTTTTCCCTGCTGTCTCATCAACCGGTGTATGCGGACCACCAATTCCATGTCTTCACCAATGGTGTTGCTGCGGTAGCCTCCCGCAGCGATCACCACCTCTGTTTTGAACAGGCCAAAAGCACCTGAAACGATCAGCACAGCGTTGATTTGAGACCAACCCAGCCGGCCAAACAGGAAGGCCCGAAGGTATTCAACCACCTGAAATAACGCCCAGATGTTGGTGGGAAGCCCCACTTTCGTCAAAAAACCATCAGTAATTTTGCAACCGTTAGCTACCCGCACGGTACCTCCAGTGGCAACAGTATCGGGATCATTCATAAAGGGTTTGGCAACACGTTGCAGGCTGTCACGCGACAGAATGGAGTCGGCATCCACGCCGCAGAACAGCGGATGGCGGGCTGCATTGATACCCGCATTCAGGGAGTCGGCCTTGCCGCCGTTTTCCTTGTCAATCACGCACAGATTGGGGTGGTCAATGGAACGGTAAACGCCCCGGATCGGCTTGGTAACCAGACCCTGGCGCTGGGCATCCGGAAAAGGCAACAAGGAAAACTCCCGCTTGAGTACCTCCAGGGTGCTGTCTCTGGAACCATCGTTAATGACGATGACTTCGAAGTCCGAATAGGTCAGCTGGAACATTGAACGAATGGAGGCCGTGATCGTGGCTTCTTCGTTGTAGGCGGGAACCAGTATGCTGATGCCGGGCTCCAGGCCGCTAAAGACCTGCGGCAGGTTTTCCAGCAGTTTCTCCTGATTGTCTCGCTGAAGCGCAAAAATCGAAAGTAAAGTAAGCGCGAGATACCCCATGTTGAGCAGTATGAAATACGCAAATATGAACCAGGTCGTGAATTCGATCATGAAGGTGTGGCGTTACGTCATCGCATTATGGTGTTCGGCCAGGACATGGTTTAGCATATCTATAGCCAGAACCGCAGAAGTTTTAACAAGCAGCGCTTGGAGCTTTGTAGGCCCGAAGAGCGGCATGCTGGTCAGCGACTGGGCCGCTTGGTAACGCACCCACCATTGTTTGTCATGCAGTAGTTGCTGAAGTAAGGGTATATCGTTGGCATCACCAAAATTACTCAAAAACCTTGCCACTTCAACCCGTACCCGCCAGTCGAAATGCCCCCGGTAGCATCGGACTGCTGGCAGTAACTTGATACCTGATGCCTGGTGCAAAGCGGCAACCAGTGTATCCACCGATCTGCAGTTTTCCAGGATGAAGAGTATGGCGTTCACGGGAAGCTGAAGATGAAGCGCATTGGCCAGTTGCAGAGCCCGGGTCCATTGCTTCTGGTCGATCTTGAGGATGTTTTCGTTCAGCTGTAGCCAGAAAGCCTGCCGGGCATCACCGACGAAATTGGCAATTTGGGTGATGTCCCAGTCACGCCGCTCCAGTAACAGCGGAAGCAGCCATTGCGTGCCCCGCAACGGGTCGATTTTGACCAATGCCCGTGCCGCATGGATTGATGCCAGCCTGTCTGGCTTGGTGGCTTGAAAGGCCAACTCTTCCCAGGATTCCTGGTCTCGCAGGTGGCCCAGCGTCAGAATCGCAAGCAGGCGTTCAGAGCGATTTCCCTTTTTCAGAAATTTGCGGGCAGCAACATCGCAATGCAGGCGCCGTGCCACTTCATTAAGCCTGTCATTGGCTGAGCCCCGCAGCGACTCTTGCAGGTAGTTCCAGAGCTTGAGAAAAAAAAGCTGATTCCGGGTGTGCAGTTCAGGCAGTGCCTGGGGATTGTCTTCACTGACGGCTTCAAGAAGTATGGGACGCCACTGGGCAATGAAAACTGCTTCCCGGCGGAGATTTCTTCGCAGGCTGAGCCGGAGATACACGATCACCAGAACCATCAGTATCGTCAATAAGATAGCACCAATACCGATCGCGTAAGCAATTCTCAGATAAGGATCAGAAAACGTATTCAGCACCAAGATGAACACTGTTTCTGTTGTAAAAACTGCCTTGCCGGGTACTGGTAAGGGCGTAGTTGATGGCCCATTGGCGGTTTAACCAGTGACGGCCGAGAAGGGCTGTCGCGCGAACGTCTGCGAGCAATACGGTGTTGGCATTCACGGAAGTCGCCTCTTGGCCGCTGCTGACAATAAAGCCGACGAAATTGGCGTCTCCGTAATAGTACGAGCCGCGTAATTCCGCACTGCTGGCGTTGACTCCCAATGCGCGGACGGGCCGCCAGGCAGCCGCTATGCTGAAGGATGAAAAGTAGTGTTCCAGCGCCAGGTTGACCTGATTGACATTGGCCGTGCTATAGCGCCTATTGCTCAGCCCTGCATGAGCCAGCCATGCGGGCGCAAATTCATACTGGAGCGCACCTTCCACACCATACTTGGCCAGCACCCGATGCGAAGGGCTGATGTTGGCCCCCAGGATTGCAGTGAGCTTGTCCGACAGCGGCGTTGAGTAAGAGCCACTGAGCTGGTAATCGTCCAGACCGAAGCGATTGGTGTGGGTTAAAGCCAGTTCCTTGACGTCGCGCGGGCCGAGCTTGCGGGTGATACGCAGGGTCTCGTCGCGCCAGTCTGGGCTGTTGTTGCTCAGCTGGCTAGATTCCACACTGAATTCGGCCTGGGTTTGTGTGTTGCTAGTCTCGCTAAAAGATGATACCGAAACAGTCAAAATCGAAAAAGCGACAGCCCAATTTTTCATGATTTACGCAGGGAAAGACGTTTGATGCGTGCCAGCAGTTCAGCGGGCTGGAAAGGTTTCATGATGTAGTCATTGGCGCCCGCACTGAGGGCCCTGACAATGTCCTGCTCTTGTGTTTTGGCCGTCAGCATGATGACGGGAGTGTTTTTCCAGGCGGTTTGTTCGCGCAATATTCCGACAAGCGCAAAACCATCAAAGAAAGGCAGCATGACGTCCAGCAACGCAATATCGGGTGGCTCGTTCTGCTCGATGAACTGTTTGGCTTCACGGCCATCACGGGCCATATGAACTGTGAATTTTTCCCGCTGCAACATGAATTTGAGCAAATGCGAAATATGCTCATCATCTTCTGCCACAAGCACGGAAGCGGGGAGATTCTGGGGCAATGTCATCGTTATGTCCTGAATCCAGCTAAAGCTGATCCGTGGCAATGCATCAACTCGTAAAAAGAGAAGAGCCGGCAAGACTTTCCCAATGAAAAAGGTGACGAGCCTTGACCCCGGCACTGGTTCCGCAGTTAGGGCTGCTTGGTTCCCCATCTGACCCGGTTGGCCGCTTTACCATGCGGGAAGGCCCGTCGCTGCCAATTATAAGTCATTGACCATCATCTTCGAGTCGCTTTAATTCACAATATGGCAGATTCTGCCTGTTTCCAACCGCTACATAGCTCAACAGAGGCATGCAACTGAACCAAAGGTTATCCTTCCTGGTCACGGCCCAGCTTCACTTGAAGCGCGCAAAAACACAGCCCTTAACTTTCTTTAGAAGCCGCTCAATCAGGCACGGGCGGCGATTGACGCCGCAGCGTGGCTTCGGCCCTGACTGCGCTAACCCGGCCGCTGTGTCCGACAGGGCACAATCACTCATTCAATCCTGCAGCACAAGGAAAGCCCTATGCCACGCGTCGTTTTCAATCAAAAGGGTGGGGTGGGCAAGTCCACCATTACCTGTAACCTGGCCGCAATCAGCGCGAGTCAGGGCTTGCGCACCCTGGTTATTGACCTGGACCCGCAGGGCAACTCCAGTGCTTACCTGATGGGCTCGAATGCTACAGACGGCCAGCCAAACGTGGCTGGTTTTTTTGAAAATACCCTGAGCTTCAGCCTGCGCACTGTTTCGCCCACAGAGTTTGTCGTTGCCACGCCGCATGAAGGACTGGATCTCATGGCCTCAAGCCCGGCGTTGGACGAGTTGCAGGCAAAGCTGGAGTCGCGTCACAAAATCTTCAAGCTGCGCGAGGCGCTTCAGCAGCTGGCAGGCGATTACGACCGTATCTACATCGACACACCGCCCGCCTTGAATTTTTATACCCGTTCCGCGCTCATTGCGGCACGCACCTGCCTGATTCCGTTTGACTGTGACGATTTCTCGCGCAAGGCTCTGTACACATTGCTGGAAAATGTGCGGGAAATTCAGGCAGATCACAACGCCGGGCTGGTCGTGGAGGGAATTGTTGTCAACCAGTTCCAGCCGCGCGCCAACTTGCCCCAGCGCATCGTCAATGAACTGATTGCAGAGGGCTTGCCCGTGCTGCAACCGTACCTGACGGCATCTGTCAAAATCCGCGAATCCCACGAGCAGTCGCTGCCGATGATCTACATGGATCCCGGTCACAAACTGACACAGGCGCTGGTGGCTTTGCATGCAACGCTCAAGCCCTAGAGCGCGAGGTATGTTTCTGCAAGCCCAGGGTGTTGACTTGATTGGCAAGAGAAAAAGATATGCAATCATGCAGAAAAACACTTAAGAACACAGCCGCCTTGCTGGGCCTTTTGGCTTCCACGGGCTCTTCCCGCAGTTAGCTTTTGCTTTCAGCAAGGAAGTTTTTGAAGCCCGGAACATTCAGGATGCGCTCAAAGCCCTTGGGACCGGTGCGTTGACTGAAAGCAGAAACGTGACACTTACCGGTCCGGATGCTGCTGAAAACGGCGCCGTGGTTCCCTTTGCCGTCAGTTCCACGCTGCCCGGTGTCGAGCGTCTACTGATTCTGGTGGAAAAAACCCCGGCTTCGCTGATTGCCCTGTTCAATGTATCCGAAAGTGTTGAGCCTGCTTTTTCCACGCGAGTCAAGCTGGCGCAGTCTTCCGGTGTGTATGCGGTTGCCATCATGGCCGACGGCAAGGCGTTTTACGCACGCAAGGAAGTCAGGGTGACGCGCGGTAGTTGTGACAATTAGCCACTTATTCAATTCAGATTCAGGAGCTGGACATGGCAGATCCCATGCGCATTCGCGCCCAGGCAGCAGGTGAAAACGCCACCGTTCGCGTCCTGATGGTGAAATGGACAGTGGTCAGCGCAAAGACGCTGCAGGCATGATCGTTCCTGCCTGGTACATCCAGGAAGTTACGGCAACCCACAATGGCAAGGTCGTGCTGACTGCCGAGTGGGGCCCTGGGGTGTCGAAAAATCCGTTTCTTCAGTTTGTGGTCAAGGGCGCCAGGACTGGCGACAAGATTAGTGTGAGCTGGAAAGACAACCGTGGAGACACGCGCAGCGACGAAGCCACGATATCCTGAGCTTGCCCGGTATTCCGTCATAACGTGAAGCACTTCACCGTTTTCAATTTCATTGCGGCACGGCCGATTTTGTGGTATGGAAAATCAGTACCCTGGGCAAGCGCACCAACGGTAGCTATGGGTTTGCGCTTCCCGGCCAATTTAGAATGACGGCATGTCCTATCTAGTACTTGCCCGCAAATACCGCCCGAAAAATTTCGCTGAAATGGTGGGGCAGTCGCATGTCGTGCAGGCCCTAAGCAATGCGCTCATTACCCAGCGTTTGCACCACGCCTACCTTTTTACCGGGACGCGAGGCGTGGGCAAAACCACGATCTCCCGCATTCTGGCTAAATCGCTCAACTGTCTAGGCTCCGATGGGCAAGGCGGTATCACGGCCACGCCGTGTGGTGTGTGCCAGGCTTGTACCGATATCGACAGCGGCCGCTTTGTGGACTACACCGAGCTGGACGCGGCATCCAACCGCGGCGTTGACGATACTACGCAGCTGCTGGAGCAGGCGGTTTACAAACCTGTGATCGGACGCTTCAAGGTCTTCATGATCGATGAGGTTCACATGTTGTCGAGCTTTGCGTTCAACGCCATGCTCAAGACGCTGGAAGAGCCGCCCGACTATCTCAAGTTCGTTCTGGCCACGACCGATCCGCAAAAAGTGCCGGCCACCGTGTTGTCGCGCTGCCTGCAGTTCAATCTGCGGCCCATGGCGCCCGAAACGGTGCTTGAACATCTGGTGCAGGTGCTTGGCACGGAAAACGTTTCCGCCGAGCCGCAGGCCCTGCGCCTGTTGTCGCGGGCGGCACGTGGCTCGATGCGTGATGCACTGTCGCTCACTGACCAGGCAATTGCTTTTGGCTCGGGCCGGCTTGATGAAGCCAGTGTGCGCACCATGCTCGGCAGCGTCGATCGCAGCTATGTGTTTCGCCTGCTCGACGCGTTGGCGCGTGGTGATGGCCGCACGGTAGTCGAAACCTCCGAAGCGCTGCGCATTAATGGCCTGAGCGCGGCCTCCACGCTGGAGGAAATGGCGACCGTGCTGCAGCGCATGGCGGTGCTGCAGGCAGTGCCTGATATGGGCGCGGGCGACGATAATGCCGACCCGGAGATTGCCGAGACGGCGCGGCTGGCCCAGACGATGCCCGCCGATGAAACGCAACTGCTCTACAGCCTGTGCCTGCATGGGCGCGGCGAGCTGGGTTTGGCGCCTGATGAATATGCCGCGCTCACCATGGTGCTGCTGCGCCTGCTGGCTTTCAAGCCGGCGGGAACTGCGGTGTCCGTGGCTCAGGCGAAACAGGTCGCTGCGCCGGGGAGTGCCGCCGAGCCGGTAAAAAAGCCGCCTGAACCGCCTGACCTGGATCGGTTTCAGGGAGTTCAGGTCAGCGCACCCTCGGCGCCTCAAAAGCCGGTGGCAGCCTCAGAGCCGGTAACAGTGCCAACGGCCAGACTTATTCCTGAGCCCGCTTTAGATGAAAATTTTGAGTCAAATCGGGTTCCTGCGGAAGCAGGACGGGCGCAACATGCTATCAATTCAGAAGCGAATCTGGTGCAACCGGTCGGCCAGTCTGCTACTTCAGAACCCAGGCCAGCAGAAGGGCCGTCCGCAGGCATTTCCTCTCAAGCAGCTTCTCTCGGTGATGGCTGGAGTCAGCTTGTCAACCAATTAATCGAAGCCGAAGCCGTCGCCGCATTGACGCGTGAACTGGCCTTGCAATCCGAGTTGTGCAGCCAGCAAGACGGCGTCTGGACGCTGCGCGTTGAGCGTGAGGCACTGAGCCAGCCTGCGGCCCGTGAAAAGCTGCAGGCCGCGCTGCAAGGGGCGCTGGCTGACACTGCCCTGAAACTGACGGTGGAAGTAGGCGCCGTGACGGACACCCCGGCGCGCCGTAATACCGCCGCATTGGCCGAGCGCCAGCGGGCTGCCGAAGCGCTGATTCATAACGATCCGTTTGTGCAGGACATGATCCGCGACTGGGGCGCCAAAATTGTCCCTGGCAGCATCAAGAGCGTTTCATCATGAGTTGGGGTCGGGCTCGTCCTACCCAAGCCGATATGATCGACAGCAGTTTTCAGCAACCACCCTTCAAAGGAAAAACATGTTTAACAAAGGACAACTCGCAGGCCTCATGAAACAGGCGCAGGCGATGCAGGACAACCTGAAAAAAGCCCAGGATGACCTGGCTTTTGTGGAAGTGACGGCCGACGCTGGCGCTGGCCTGGTCAAGGTCACGATGACCTGCAAGCACGACGTCAAGCGGATAGAGATTGACCCCAGCCTGCTGACGGAAGACAAGGACATGCTTGAAGACCTGGTGGCGGCTGCTTTCAATGCCGCCGTGCGCAAGGCAGAAGAAGTCAGCCAGGAAAAAATGGGCAAGCTCACGGCAGGCATGCCGGCTCTTCCGGGCGGCATGAAATTTCCTTTCTGAGCCAGGCTGCTTTGACGGATAAACACATTGGCTGACTCCAATGCGCTTGAAGGCCTGACCCAGGCGCTGCGCAAGCTGCCGGGCGTAGGCGCCAAATCGGCTGCGCGCATGGCATTTCATCTGCTGCAGCACGACAAGCCGGGAGCGCTGCAGATTGCGCAGGCGCTAGAGTATGCGGTGAGAAGCATAAGGCACTGTGCTCTGTGCAATACCCTGACCGAACAGGAGGTATGTAGCACCTGCGCCAATCCGCAACGCGACCGGAGCAAGCTGTGCGTCGTCGAAACCCCCGCAGACCAGGCGGCGCTGGAGCGCACGCTGGCTTACCGGGGCGTGTATTTCGTGCTGATGGGAAAACTCAGTCCGCTCGACGGCGTGGGTCCCAATGACATCGGCCTGCAAAAACTGTTTGATCGGGTCGTGCCTAAAGACGAGCACGGCCATCCAATGCCAACTGCCTCGCGCGAAGTGCAGGAAGTCATCCTGGCGACCAATTTCACTGCGGAGGGCGAGGCAACGGCGCATGTGATTGGCCAGGCCCTGAAGAGCCGCGGCGTACAAGTCACGCGTCTGGCGCGCGGCGTGCCTGTGGGGAGCGAACTTGAATATGTGGACTTGGGCACGATTGCCCACGCGCTGGTGGATCGAAGGTAAAACAGGAAATCTTGTCAGCCTGTGCCAGGCAAAAACATAAAAAACAATAGGGAGTCCGTCATGACATTTGCAAGTTTCACCATTGCATACTGGTGCATATTGGTGGCTGCCTTGTTACCCATTGTGTGCGCCGGAATTGCCAAGTACGGCATGATGCGTACTTCCCAACGCGATGGCGGGTTTGACAACAACAACCCGCGCGGATGGCTGGCGCGGCAAACCGACTGGCGCGCTCGCGCCAATGCGGCTCAGGCCAACACGTTCGAGGCGCTGCCGTTTTTCTTTGCGGCGGTCATCATTGCGCATCTGCTGCAGGCGGGTCAGGCCCGGCTGGACATTCTGGCCCTGCTGTTTGTTGTGTTGCGCATAGCCTACATCATCATGTATGTGGCCAATCTGGCCAACGCCCGCTCGCTGATCTGGGCGCTTGCGCTGCTCGTCAATATCGGCATTCTATTTTCAGGTTACCGATAAGGCGTTGCTTGCGTCAGCAAGAGGTAACTTCTCGTAATCGCAGCCAGCCTTTGGTAATAACCCGCACGGGGATGACCCCGATGCGGGTTTTTTTGTGCCCAGATAAGCTCGTCGAATTGCATAAGCAGGAGGACCTTGCATGAACCGATCATCCCTTATTTCCCGCCGTCTTTTTACCAGCGGAACCGTATTGGCAGCGGCCACGCTGGCTTGGCCCAGCCTGCGTGCACAACCCAGCCTTGAAAAAACAAAAATTGCGCTTTCTGTAGGTGGCAAGGCTGCTTTTTATTACCTGCCCCTGACCATTTCCGAGCAGTTGGGTTATTTCAAGGCCGAAGGCCTGGACGTGGAAATCAGCGATTTTGCAGGCGGTGCGCGGGCCCTGCAGGCGGTAGTCGGTGGCTCGGCCGAGGTCTGCTCGGGAGCCTTTGAACACACTATCAATCTGCAATCGAAAAACCAGATTTTTCAGGCATTTGTACTGCAGGGCAGGGCACCGCAAATTGCATTTGGCGTTTCGACCAAAAACATGCCGAACTACAAGTCGATTGTCGACCTCAAAGGCAAGAAAATCGGCGTATCGGCACCTGGCTCCTCAACCAACATGATGGCGAACCTTGTTCTGTCGCGTGGCGGCCTGAAGGCCAGTGATGTGAGCTTTATCGGTGTGGGAACGGCTGCCGGCGCATTGACGGCATTGCGTTCGGGCCAGATTGATGCCATGAGTAATACCGACCCCATCATGACGATGCTGGAGCAAAAAGGCGAAGTCAAAATCATCAGCGATTCCCGCACGCTCAAAGGCACGGCAGAAGTCTTTGGCGGTGTCATGCCGGCGGCATGCTTGTACGCGCCCATGGAGTTCATCCAGAAAAACCCCAACACCTGCCAGGCGCTTGCCAACGCGATTGTTCATGGTCTTAAATGGCTGCAAACAGCCGGCCCGGGAGACATCATCAAAACCGTACCCGAAAGCTATCTCCTGGGGGACCGGGCGCTTTACCTTGCTTCATTCAACAAGGTACGGGAGTCGATCTCGCTTGACGGAATCATTCCCGAGGAAGGTCCACGCACGGCGCTGAGGGCTCTGGCCAGTTTTGATGCCAGTATCAAGGTGGACCGGATTGATCTTGCCAAAACCTATACCAATGTATTCGCACTGCGGGCGAAAGAGCGCTTCAAGGCCTGACCAACCTCTCATGGACCGATTCGCGTGTCTATCCAGCCCGGCGGCCAGTTCGCCACAGCTTTCCCATGTCCGAAATCACCACCCCCAAGCCCAACGATTACGCGCTGGACCTGCAGGGCATCACCTGCACCTTTCGGTCGCGGGACGATGCCATGCAGCGCTATACCGCTGTCAGTAATACCACATTGCGCATTCGTGCCGGTGAGTTTGTTTCAGTGGTCGGCCCCACGGGCTGCGGCAAATCCACGTTGCTCAACACCGGCCTGCTGGACCCTTCTTCGGGTGAAGTCAGGGTATTTGGCCGGCCACTGAACGGCATTAACAGGCGTGCTGGCTATATGTTCCAGAGTGAGGCACTAATGCCCTGGCGTAGTGCGCAGGACAACGTGATGATGGGATTGCAATACCGCAGCGAGCCTGACCACGAGGCGCGCTTGCAGGCCCAGTCCTGGCTGGAGCGAGTAGGGCTGGGCGGGTTTGGCGACCGCTATCCTTACCAGCTTTCGGGGGGTATGCGCAAGCGGGCGGTTCTGTCGCATTAATTTCTTTCGACATTAGCGACACACCATAGGTAGTTAAACTATTGCCCAGCAACACTACCCATAGTGATCAATTCTTGTGGTTTTTGCTTAATGCGACAGAACCCTCAGGAGTCCTGAGCCAGCTGCGCAGGGTATTGCGTGATAATCCCGTGCGCTTGGCTATTTCATGCAGCGACAACTTGTCGCGCAAATGCATCCGTCGAATCTTGCCTAACATTTTACAGGGACTTCCAAATTAGTCAAGCGGTGGTATTCGTATTTCTTTCTTGATAAACGGTATTCCTGCTTTGGCATGAGTTGAAGCTGCGTTAAAACGAG
>JAYWDL010000095.1:0-7324 GCA_043779865.1 Polaromonas sp. | reverse complement strand
AACCATTGGCCACAACAAAATTCGCTATTCCCTAGCGGAAGATGATGCGCCGCGGCTTTACCAGTCAGACGTTTGCGTATCTTGCTAACGTTCTTGGTCCCCACACAACCGCGACTATCACGGCCACGAACGAGATGATGAGACCCGCAATACGCGGATCGAGGTACTCGTCTGGGAAAAGAAACCAACTCTGGTTGAGCATCGCGTGAAATACCGCTGCGCCAAACACGCTCTTGCCGGTGTTGTTGAAAATCCAGACCATGACGACACGAGTCGCTACGGTGAAGAGGGCGTACCAGCCCATCCACGCAACTGAGCGGTGCGCCTGCATGTACGGAACCACGTGCCAGGCGGCCCACACCAGGCCCAGCAGAATGCTGGCGCCCAGCGCGCCCCAGCGGTGCTGCAGTGGGTCGGTGATGTAGCCCGACCAACCCAGTTCTTCACCCAATGCGCCAATGAAGAATGCGACAAATATCAACAGCCCCCATGCCACCGGAAATCGAAGGGTTGGCAGGGGCACGCCGTTGAAGTACTGCCATCCTATCGACATCGCCGTCAAACCCGGCATCAGCAAAATGATGGGTACGTACCAAATCTTGGCGCTGATCCGTTTGAAGTCAAATGAGCGCTTCAGCAGTGCGACTAAGCCAGCAAAATTGCCGTCCCCGCTATCCCGATAAACGAGAATGACAGCCGCTATCACGGGACAGAAGCCCCCAAAGGCGCTGACCGAGAGGCCCGGCAAAATTTGCAGCCCGGTCACAACACCCAGCACCCAGATTGGAATTGAAAGTGCGAATACCAGCGAGAAGAACTTCAACGGGGAGGCCACGGAGACCGATGGATCAAGGCCGCCGCGCATTGAAGACTACCTCAGGGTATTGACCTGCCGGCCCATCAAGCAGCCCCTGTGCGCGGCCCAACAAGTGCCGGTTGAAGAACGCCAGCGAATAAGCGTTGATGATGTCATGTGCCCGCTGTGCCTTGATCGGCCCGGTGACACCCAGCCACGGCAATAGCGGCGACCAGTACGGGATGTCGGTCAAGTTGACATGGAACATGCCCGGCACCTGCACGAAGTAGCCAGCGCCCTGCGAGCTATCGAACACCGCCCGCATGCTGGTCTGGTGTACGCTGATGTCCGCCTCTGACCAGCCGCCTGACCGGCGTCGCTCCAGCCGCACGGTCTCAGTGTCGCGGGTGATCCACATCGCGGGCTGTTGCAAACCTGACTTGACCACGTCGACGGGCATGGGAGCGTCCATGAAAAGGCAGGCTCGCAAGCGCGGCTCAGTCTGGCAAGCTTCGCTACCAACAATGCCGCCCAGAGGGACCCCAAAAGTGCCGACACGAAGAAGGTCCAGCCGCCCGGTCAAGACAGCATTTGGGTCGACCTGATTAAGCTGAGCAAGCTGATTGAGCGTGGAGCTGACGTCTTCCGCCAGATAAGGGACGATGCCTTTATCAAACGCGCGACCGCCCAACATCGGCGAAATACCCGCCGGGCTGTAGCTTTGGTTGATCAAGGGCATCATTTGATCGAGCGGCAGCGCGCCCACCTGGCGTCCATCCGGGAAAACGACCGACGCGGCGGTGTACGGCTGGTCGATGGCCGCAACGATGTAGCCATGCGAGACCAAAGCCTCGACCTGGAAGGTGTTCATTTGGCGAAAGCCGAAAGCCCCTTCCAGGAAAATGAGCACCGGGTAGTTAGGCCTGTCATCTGCCACGGGTGCGCCCGGGATGGCATTGGTGGTGACATATTTCAACGGTGTGAAAACGAACAGCGGCAAATGTTTCAACCGTGAGAACGCCTTTGCAAGCGCGTCCGCATCTTCCACATAACGGGCGCGAGCTGACGGCGATGGCGATGACGAGCCCGCCTTTGCGGGATACCAGATTTGCACGATAAGCTCACGGCGGGCACTCGAATCGGCTCTGAAGATATCCGGCCGATTGGCATCGACCCAGTGGTAGGTCAAGGTCCCTATCGCGTACGGTCCGCCCGGAATCGGAAAATGAAACACTGGCAGCACGATCGGCAGCGCGATGGACATCGCCAGCCCTAGTACGGCTAAGCCGGCTACCGCGTAGAATGCAAGTCGTCGGACTCGCTTCTTTCCGCGAGCCAGACCCACCATTGTTTTAGTCATCAACTAGTCCGGACTCGACGACAGACGTTAGAACATGCGGAAAAAAAACGTTCAGGATGACGGCCAGTGCACAGTCGGCGCAAGTTACGCTTCTTTGGATGCAAGAATCTCCAAATAGTGCGGATTGCACATCAGGCCGAGAATATTCCCGAAGGGGTCGACCACGGACGCAGTTACGAACCCTGCCTCGCGGTTTATGAGTGGTTCGTATTCCTTCGCACCCTTAGCAACTACTTTCTTGAGCATTTCCGCAACGTCGTCGACGTGCCAGAATACAATCGCACCTCCAGGACCAGCAGTTGCGCCTTTCGGTGCGTACTTCGTGTCGATGATGCCCAACTCATGCTGGTAATCGCCGAGACGAAACTCCACGTACTCCGGTTTGTCAGAATTTGGGCGTTCGAAGTAGGGCTTGATACCCAATAATTCTGCATACCAGTTCCTCGCTGCTTTTACGTCGTCGGCATAGAAACTGACAGTTGCCATGCCTCGTAATGTTTGCACTTTGCTCATCGTCTTCTCCTTGGTAGTAACTGTTGCAACGGACTGCACTAGCGTTTTAACTGTCCGTGACTGTTGTGGTAAATCTTGTCCTTTTTTGGATGGGTGAACTTGAGGCCCGACCAAGTGACGTTCACGCTCAGGCAGGTGCTTTCCACCAACCCATGGCTGTAACCGATGCGAATGACGGCAGGCAGGGCGAGGTCGCTACCGAGCTTCTTGCCTTTTGGCCAAGACAGCCAAAGCATTCCTGTCGGCTTAAGATGCCGTTTGAGTTTCGGAAATAAATCGTCCATTTCCGTCTGCGTTTTGGTGAAGAAATGCAGGTAGTCAAATTCCCCTTGAAGTACAGAGGCAACGTCAAGGCTTGACAGGTTGATGGCTTCCAGTGCGGATTTCGGAGCGCTCAAAAAGAATGCCCGCATTCCCTCTTTGACACCTATTTTTTGCGAAACAGTCCTTGAAGTCGTTGGTGTCTTGATCGCCATGATGGTCTTTCGCTATGGGCGGCCCGCAGCCTGAATCAAGCCGAGCCGCGAAGCGGCATCAGCTTGAATGAATCGATAGTCGGCATTGGCTTTGAAGCTTAGTTACCACCGCTAGACTGGAACGGCTTGGAGCTGTGTTGGTGCGTCACTTTCCACGCGCCGTCGGCTTTCTGTAAGCAGAAAGTTGCGCGAACCAGGTCTTCGAAGGTTCTTCCATTTTGGAGCGTGCCGCCACACTGAATGAAGCAGTGCGCGAAGGCCACATCGTTACCGGCCACGACTGCCAGGTCTTGCAATTCAAACTTGCCTTCTCCTTGCGTGTCTGGATGCCAATCACCCCAACTGCGGCGATAGGCTGCAGCACCTTCGTATTTCATGGGTGGCAAAACGTCATAGATCAATACGTCCTTCGAATGGTTTGCAAGGACTTCGTCTAGCAGGCCTTTACGGGTTGTGAGTGCCCATTGCTTTAGGAGCCGGGCAATTTGATGTTCATCAGACGACTCTGATGAGGAGTTGTTTTTTGGGGCTTTACTTGTTGTCATGAAACGTTTCTCCTTGTTTTAAAAAGTTGACATCGATAGCGCGAGGACACGGCCCTCGCGCCGTCGAGACACCGGTTACTCAGACTCCTCATGCATTCGGGGTGTGACCCCAACCACCTTTACTGCTTAGTTGTTTTTTCTTGCATTTCCGATTCGGTATGCAAAACGCACTGCCAGCGCTTGCCTGTATGAACCCAGGTAGAGGTGTCTGACATGTTCTGGGTACTGCTCTTACCGCCTTCACGCTTTGCTACGGTCTGCTTTACCTGATAAGTCATAACAGCGGTCGTTTCGGTTGGGAACACGACCTCAACATGGCTCAGCTCAAATGACGTCACGTCCATAGTGTCTTGCTCCGCCATTTTTCGATAGCCCGCATGGTCAAACTTCATCGCCCCATGCGCAGTTGACATCATTGCCGGGTCATGCAGCAACAGCAAGGCGGCGTCGGTGTCCTGGTCAACCATCGACTGCCAGAATTTGGTTTCCAGGTCGATCAATGTCTTTGCTGATGTTGTCATTTGATGCTCCAGCTATTCAGGTTAAAAAGTTCGATTCATCCAGTTAAGGCACCGGCGTCGTACTTGAGCTTCGGGTACCAATCCGTCCCGCGCCCCTCGGGCGTCGTGTCCAAGATCACCCACAGCCCTGACATGTCCGGCGCGTCGTGCGGATCCTGGCCGGGGTCGGCGGTCTTTTTGCCTCCCTCGCCGCTCCAGAAGTGGCGGATGGTGCCGTCCTTTCGGGTGAAGACGTTGTAGCCGGGCATGTCGGCATCGTCTGCGCTGACGTAGTCGCGGGTGTAGTCGCCGCTCGGGTCGGAATAGAGATTGAGGTTCTCCCAGCCGCGCTCCTTGCCGTAAGCCAGGATGCGCTTGATCGGCGATCGGGCTGTCATCACGAACGCGGCACGCTGCTTGACGTGAGGCGCAATGCCATCCCACGCGCTCATCTGCGACGTGCACATGGGGCAGCCTGCCTTGCGCTGCGGCCGTACATGAAGCTGTAGATCACCAGTGTGTTCTTGTCGCCAAACAGCTCGGCGAAGCCGACGGCGCCGCTTGCGCCGTCGAAGCGGTAGTCCTTCGTGACTTCGCCACCCGGTGGCAGCGCCCGGCGCTGCTCTGCAACCCGCACGAATGTGGCGCCTGAGCTCAATCTCTTCGGCTAGCAACGCATCGCGCGCCTTCCGGTACGCTTTGTTTTCGTTCAGAACATGAGCGGCGTTTTTCTTCACCATCTCGGCGGCGGGCCTCAGCAGCGGTTTTGAATTCACGGTACCGACTCCGTCATGACCATCCACGGCACGCCAAATTTGTCGGTCAGCATGCCGAAAGAAGAGGTCCAGAAGGTTTTGGCCAGCAGCATCTGAACGGTGCCGCCCTGGGCCAGTGCGTCAAACACTCGCCGGGTGTCGGCATCGTTGGCCGCACTCAGCGCCAGCGTCATGCCTTTGAACTCTGGCGTTGCTGGGCCCATGCCATCGTCTGCCATCAGGTCCGTTTCGCCAATGCGAAACATGGCGTTCATGACTTTTTCTTCCCAGCCAGGCGGCCCTTTCATGTCTGCGTCAGGGCTTTCCTTCCAGCGCATCAGGCCACTGACTTCGGCACCGATTGAGTTTTTGTAAAACTCCAGCGCCTCTTCGCAGCGGCCGCCAAAGGTTACGTAGGCTTGAACTTTCATGATGAATTCCTTATCTGTAGTGGTGTGGTTGAGTTGAGTAAGTGCCTTTGATGGTTAGGTTGGCGGGCTTTCCTCTCGCGCGCACTCGGATTCGCAACGATGGCGCGCATCATTGCGTAAGAGCTGCTTCCAACTGCGCCTTGTTCATGACTGATCGCCCCTTGATGCCGCGCTGCTTCGCCTCGTTGCGAAGTTGCGCCACAGTGCGGCCACCTGCACCTTTGTGCGACCTGAGGCCGCCACGCCGGCCCGCTGGCACGTCGTTGACCGATGACGCGCTGGCCTCTACAGATTCGCCATGCTGTGCGCGCTCTTTGTTGACGGTGCGGGCCGCTATTTCTTCAGCCAGCGGCTCGCTCTGGCCCCGTGCGAGGACGCTGTCCTTGATGTGCTGGTACTGACGCTTGCGCTTTGCGCTCCACTCGGTTGAAGGCATGATGGTTCCTTTTAAATGGCGTCAGTAGATGGCATCTATGGTGGTTTGGTGGCAAATCTTGCCTTTACGGAATGAAAATCTCGGAAAAATCAGATTTTCAAGGGCTAAAAGCTCCTCTAGCCCGCGTCAAGTATGCATAAGAAGCTATTATGTATATAGCTACTGGTTATCTGTTTAATCTTCGGCATGGCTGCCTCAGGATCAGGCCACTTTGGACCACACTGGCGTGAGAGCCGTGACTCGCGGAGGCCCGGCAAGCAAAGGCTCCACTTCCTTCAAGTAGGCGGCGTAGCTGCTTGTCTGAAGAAATTCCTGAGAGGCTTCAATACTCACATATTGTTGGAAGGCCCAGATTGAGTCTGGCTCAGTGTTGTCAAAGCAGTAGAAGTAGGCGGCGTGACCCGCGTTGGCCGTGATGGCCGATGCCATGTGCCTTTCCCACACATTGCGAACTTCGTCACGCTTGCCGGGTCGCGTCCTGTGTTTGATCATCAGTGCAAACGGGGTCATGGCAATCTTTCATTCAGAGTGACGTGTCACCGCGCTTGGTGTCTTCGGCATGCTCCGGCCCGGTGTCAACACGGGTGGTGCTTGCTGGGTTTAGCAAATTGCCAGCAGCATTGCTGCCAACCACGCCGACAACGGCTCCGAGCGTACCGCCTACCAATATACCGACCGGTCCTGCGACGACGGCGCCCAAGGCCGCGCCTGCAGCTATACCTGCGACTACGCCACCGCCAGTCAGAACGGACTTTGCCTCCCGCTCAGCTTCCTCGGGACTGAGGCCAACCTGGGCGGCAGGGCTCGGATCCTGAGACGGGATGCCATGTCCGGGAACTGCCTGCTCTGCAAGGTCTGGGTCGCCAGGTTTTGCGCCTGTTGGTTCAGTGATGGATGGGTTCATGTGCACTCCGTGAAGTAGTCAATGCGCGGCCAAGCAATCAGCTTTTTGCAATACCACTGTAAGTTGCAGGGCACGCCGCGCACGTAGTCGAAACGATCATGACAATGTCGGACAACCGCCAGCGTTCCAAGGCACTTGGGATGAAATAGGCCGAGCTGTTCGCTACTTTCGCACAGCGACCCGATCGCACAAGGGCAGCCACTTTCTGCCGCCGTTCTTCCATTCCCAGTTGAAAGTCATCTTGTCGCCACCGCCCTGCACCGTGACAGTGGCACGCGTCTGCACTTCCGTGAAGCGCCAGACGCTGCCATCGACACTTGCGCGGTAGTTGGGGTGGTGGCCAGCGTTGTCGAACATGCGTGTGAAGTAGCCGCCCTCGGCCTCGTCGTAGCCGATAATCTCGGCGCCCTTGAACTCGCGCTTTCCTGCCTGCGCATCCCAGCGGTGCAGCACGAAGAAACTGCCAGGCAGCCATTCGTAGCTTTCGTCGCTCGTCCACGGTGCGCCGGCAGCACGCGGATCGGCGGCGTCCTGACCGTCGCCGTACGACGTTCCCTCGGCGTGCCAGTCGCCGATGAAGGCCTCGAGTCGTCGGTGGGCTGCTATCG
>JAYWDL010000094.1:0-7358 GCA_043779865.1 Polaromonas sp. | reverse complement strand
AAATTCGAGCATCTTTGGAAATGCTGAAAACCCACTATCCATGCGGGTCTCCAGCAGTTTTTGTCATCAATTCACCCACTCGATTTCCTGAAGACCCAGTGTTTATTTGGGCCAGAGCGCCCACAGCCGCAAGGGCTGGTTGACCCGCGAAGCCATCAGGCCGGCTTCCAGGCCCGTGCCGGCAAAATAATCGGCCCGCACCGCGCCCACAATGGCGCTTCCAGTGTCCTGCGCCAGCACCAGCTTTTGCAGGTTGGCAGCGTTGCCGCGCGACGCCAGCCATACGGGCGTGCCATAGGGAATGCTGCCGGGATCGACCGCGATGGAGCGGCCCGGTGTCAGCGCCACGCCCTGCGCGCCCTTGGGGCCAAAGGCTGCATCAAAATCGCTCAGCGCTTCTTCGCGGAAAAAAATGTAGCGCGGATTGCTCCAGAGCAGTTGCTGCACGCGCTGCGGGTTTTGCGCTACCCAGGCTTTGGTGGCGTCGGGCCAGGGATTGATTTTGCTGACACCCTGCTCCAGCAGCCACTGGTTCACGCTTCGGTAAGGCTGGTCATTGGAGCCGGCAAAGGCCACGCGCACCGTGCGCTGTGAACCGTCGGGCTCGCTGATACTGAGTCGGCCCGAACCCTGGATGTGCAGCACCAGTGCGTCGATGGGGTCCGTCACCCAGGCGATTTCCCGGCCATTGAGGGCTGCGCGCGCCTCGGGAAGGGTGTCGATTTCCTGCCTGGAAAACCACGGTTTTCGACTTCCCAGCGTGCCAGGCGCACGGTACAAGGGCACTTCGAAACCGCCACCGGGCTGGCGGCTCGCCTTGAGCACCGGTTCGTAGTAGCTGGTGAGCAAGCCCTCCGAGGCGCCTTGCAGGCTCTCGACGCGGTAGGGCTGCAGCCGGGCGACCATCCAGGCGCGCTGTTCCTGAGCTGAAGCAATGCTCAGGCGCCGGACTTCGCGGCACAAAGGCGCAAACACCGGGCCTGGCCGCTCGCAGCTCTTGATCCAGGCGTTCCAGGCTTCAAACAGCGAATCTTCTTCAAATCCCGGCAACTCGGCCCAGTGAACCGCCACCCAGCGGCTTTTTCCCTGCAGCCGGGGTGCCGGTAGCGGGCTGGCGTCGTCAGGGCGGCCCGCTGCCGTGGCCTCTGCATTGCCTGGATAGGACGAGGATGACGAGGGCGGCAACGGCGGGCGGGCGCAGGAAGCGAGCAGCGCCGCCATGGCGATAATCGGAGCAACCCGCAATGACGGTATGGACCGCATCAAGCCCCCAATTGCCTGCCAAGGAAATGTCATGACCCTGCTTTTGCTCGAAGCCCTGGGAGCACTGCTGCTGCTGGTGTTCATTGTGTGGTGGACGATGTTTTCGGGTCGTGAAAAAGGCGAGTTGAAGGGCGGATCGGCGCAGTCTGCTCCAGACCCGGAGGAAGACAGGAAATAAAAGCCATTTGCTATAAGTTCCGTAGCAAATTGGCCAACTCGACCGCCGACTTGACCCCCATTTTGTCAAAAACCCGAGCCCGGTGCACTTCCACGGTCCGCACGCTGATATCCAGCTGGTCGGCGACCAGCTTGTTGGGCAAGCCCCCGACAACCAGCCGCATCACATGGCGCTCGCGCTCGGTCAGGCCTTCGAGTTGGGCGCACAGGTGAGTGGTTTCGCTGCGCTGGGCGAGTGCCGCGGCCGAGTGCCCGATCGCCTGCACGATCCGGTCCACCAGCGCATTGTCCGAAAAAGGTTTTTCAAAAAAATCAAATGCACCCCGCTTGACGGAATCGACAGCGGTGGGTATATCGGCATGGCCGGTCAAAAAAATAACCGGCAAGGTTGGCAGCAGGCCATAGGCAATCAGCTTTTCAAACATGGCCAGTCCGCTTAAGCCCCCCATGCGCACGTCCAGCAACACACAGGAAGGCGACTGCACCTTAAACCCCTGAGCCACCCGCGCGTCGAAGGCTTCAGCGCTGGCAAAGGTTTCGCTGAGCAAACGGCGTGAACGCAGCAGCCAGGCCAGCGCGTCGCGCACGCCATTGTCGTCATCAACGATATAGACGGTGGCATTGTGAATCGGTTCCATGACAACTTTCTAGCGGGCGTTGCGAGCAGCATCGGCTCTGGAGCCCGGTGCAACCGGCAAGGTAAAACTGAAAATCGTACCCTGCGGCTGGGCACTTTCATATCCGAGAAAACCGCCATGCTGCTCAATCACGGTGCGGCACAGGCTCAGCCCCAGGCCCATGCCTTCTTCCTTGGTGGTGAAAAAAGGCGTGAAAAGCTGCTCGGCGACTTTGGGGGAAATTCCTACACCGCAATCAATCACTGCAAATTCGACCCAGCGGCTTTGCGCATTGGAAGCGGCTGGGCGGATGCGCAATGTCAGCACTTTTTCAGGCTGCACGGGAGGGAGCGCCACGGGGGATGTTTCATCGCTGCCCTGCATGGCCTGCATGCCGTTGCGCGCCAGGTTGAGCAGCACCTGCTCGACCATGGTGCGGTCACACAGCACCGGCGGGCAGGTTTCATCGACCTTGATGGCCACACGCACGGCCAGTTTGCGGGCCTGCAGAATCACCAGCGGCATGATGGCGTCTAGCAGCGCTGCAGGTTTGATCGCCTCGCGCTCGCGTTCGCGCCGGCGCACAAAATCATGCACGCTCTTGATGACCTTGCCAGCACGCTCGGCCTGCTCTGCAATTCGGCGCATGGCCAGCTGCAGATCTTCAAACAGGGAGGTTGCAGGGTTCGCGCCTGGCTGGCCTGAAGAAGGCCTTGCTGCAGCCGCCTGGCCGCCTTCAAGCTGTCCCTGCAGGAGGTTGAGCGAGCCGGTGGCGTAGCTCGAAATCGCTGCCAGTGGCTGATTGAGTTCATGACTGAGCAGCGAAGCCATTTCGCCCACCATGGCCAGCCTCGCGCTGGCCTGCAGCCGGTCCTGGCTGGCACGCGAGAGTTCTTCCGTCCGGCGCTGCTCGCTCACATCGAGTATGGTGCTCATCCAGCCGGTGTGCTTGCCCACTGCGTTAATCAGTGGAGCCTCCATGATGAGCACCGGAAAGCGGGTGCCGTCCTGCCGCATGAACACCGATTCATGGCCCTCCCGGGGCAGGTGGCTGCCGGCCAGGCGCATTTCCTGGCGCCGCTGGTAAATGCCGGCCAGTTCCGGCGGCCAATACGGCGAAGGCATGCTCTGGTTAAGCAAGTCCTGGGCAGCGACCCCCACCATGTTGCAGAAAGCCGGGTTGACATAGGTGATGCGTCCCTGCAAATCCCGTGCGCGCAGGCCCGTCAGCAAGGAGTTTTCCATTGCCTTGCGAAAAGCCAGCGCTTCGCCCAGGTCGTGTTCGACCTGCAGGCGCCGCCGCATGTCGCGGCCCAGCAGGAAAAGCACGACCAGCAATGCCAGCGACATGGCAGTAACCAGCGCCGTCAGGACGTTGGGGAAAAGTGCCGGGGTACCGAGACGGTTTTCCATTCTGACCACCAGCGTGCTGCCCGGCAAATCCAGCAATTGCTGGGCAACATAAACCTGGCTGCCGCTTGAAGGCATGCCCTGCATCGCCAGACGTGTGCCATCTGCCTCGGTAAACGACAGGCCGACGCCCCGGGACAAGGGCTTGGCCACCAGCTCACTCAGGATATTTGGCAGCGAATAGGTAGCCACGGTATAGCCGCTCAGGTGACCGGCCAGCACAATGGGAACGCATACGTCCAGCACTTCCATTCCCAGTCCATCGGGTTGCGGCAGAAAGTAACTGGCGGAATAGGCCGCCCCGCTCATGCGATGGGCTGTGGTACAGGTCAGGTTGACGTCAGCCTGCAGGCTCTGCCGGGCCAGCCGTTCAAAGACTGGCGTGCGAAACGGTGTTTCGACCAGCGCCAGCACCTCCAGCGCGGCATTGCGCCATTCAAGCCGGAGGACCTCGCGGTGTTCACGCAGCAATTCGCCGGCAGGCACCTGCCAGGTGTTCGGCGTCTCTTCACGGGCGTGCAGCGCCTGATAGGTTTGAATGTTGCGGTTCAGGCCCGAGCGGATGTCGGTCGCGGCTTCCGCCGCGTTGTGCTCCAGCCGGCTTTGCACCAGGCTGGACTCATAGCGCCCGGCCAGCCAGACCAATAACCCCAGCAGTGCCACCACCAGCGCCAACAAAACAAGCCAGAGCGAGCCGCGCCGGCTGGCCCAGCTGACGGCGTCGGGAAACCTCACTTTCATGAGGTCATAACACGCGATGATTCAAGGCTGGCAAGCGCTGGCGAACCTTCTGCAGGCGCTCACTCAACACCTCGCCCATGACCACGCCAGCACCCTCAAGCTGCTGCGCCAGGATCTCGCCCCACGGGTCGATCACCATGCTGCGGCCCCAGGTGCGCCTCCCGTTTTCATGCGTTCCGCCCTGCGCGGCAGCCAGCACATAGGCCAGATTTTCAATCGCGCGTGCGCGCAGCAAAATCTCCCAGTGGGCCTGGCCGGTGGTGCAGGTAAAAGCACTGGGCACCAGCAGCAGGTCGGCCTGCAGGGCGCGGTAAAGCTCGGGAAAACGCAGGTCATAGCAGACGCTCATTCCGACGGTATAGACCTGGCCGTCGCGTGAAGCCAGTTCAAACCGCACCGGCTGCGAACCGGCGTCGAGCACACGGGTTTCGTCATAGTCTTCCTGCCCCTGCGCGAACCTGAACAGGTGGATTTTGTCGTAGCGCGCAACGCAGTCGCCAGAGGGCTCATAAGCCAGGGAGCAATTGCGCGCACGGCTGGCATCACCAGTGGCCATCGGCAGCGTGCCGCCGACAATCCAGATCCCCAGTTCGCGCGCCGAATGGCTCAAAAAGTCCTGAATCAGGCCGCTGCCAGCGCTTTCCTGGACCTTCAGCTTGTCGGTGTCTTTCATGCCCATGACGCAAAAATACTCGGGCAGAACGGCCAGCTCGGCGCCTTGCGCGGCAGCCTGCGCCAGCAACTGCGCCGCAGCGTCCAGGTTGGCCTGCAGATTCGTTCCTGAAACCATCTGGATGGCAGCTATTTTCATGATTAACGGTTCTCCACAGGAGTGTCGCCAGTCGGCGCCTTTGCCCGTGCCTTGCGATCAACTTTCGTAATTTTCGGGTCGGACCAGGTGCCGTCAATCTGGAATTCCTGGGTGGCGGCTTCAATCAGGGGACGGCGCAAAAACATTTGCGCCAGAAAACTGCCCAGCCCGATCGCCGGGTTGATGACGGAGGCAATCAGCGAAGCGGTACCGGCATCGATTTCAGGCACCACGACCACCTTGAGGCTCTGCGTTTCACGGGCAATGTCGGCACTGCCGTCCATCAGCACCGCCGCATTGACGCCACTCATCTGCAAGTTGTTGGTATGCGCCACCCCCTGGTTGATCGTGACATCGCCGCGAACAAAGTCAAAGGCGAAGCCCTGCGAAAACACATCGCGAAAATCGAGTGTCAGGCGCCGGGGCAGCGATTGCAGACTCAGCACGCCCAGCAGCTTGGCAATGCCCGGGTCAGCCTTCATGAACTGCCCCGACTCGACATTCACGTTGAACTGACCGCTCAGGCTGGGATAATCCAGGCTCAGGGGCGAGCCGATCCAGGCGACCTGGCCTTCGAGCTTGCCCTTGCCGCGCCGTATCACGCCATTCATGCCAAAACGGCTGAGCAATTCGCCCGAATCGGCAATGTCCAGTTTGAAATTCATCACGGCGCGGCGACGCTCACTGAGTGCCCGCGCGGAACGGGGCCCGGCGGCCGCGACCGCGACCCAGTTGCCGGTCGCGGTCAGCGTGGCTTCCGGCACGATCACATTGAACTTGTTCAGTCGCCATTCGCGGACACCGCTCTCGGCGGCCGTTGCACTTGAAGCGCCCCGGTTGACCGCGTCAATTTCAAGGCGTCCCAGCTTTTTGCCGCGCAGCTCCATGTCTTCCACGACGATATCGAGCGCTGGAATGCTGGCAGGCTGCTCGTCCAGAATCGCTTCGACCTCACTGGCCTGGCTAGCCGCCAGGTTCAAGCGTGAAAGCCGGGCATAAACACGGCCAGCACCCTGCGCGCCGGGCTGGCGAAACTCCACATAGCCATTGAGCTCGGCCGCATCAATATTGGCGCGCCAGTTCAGGCCTTCCCGGCTTCCGCCGACCACCACATTGTTCAGGCTGCGCCCCTGGACCTTCAACTGCCTGGCCCGGATGGCCAGCTGGGTCGGCAGGTAGCCCATGGCCACATTGGCATCCAGCCGATTCACCGCCGTCACGCTGGCGGACGGCACGGATTGCAAGGGGCTGCTGCCCGGCGAATCGCCCAGAATTTTCCCCCAGGCATCCAGGTCCACCTGCGCCAGATTGATATTGGCAACGACGCCTGCCGGCGGCATTGGCGCCGACTCATCGCCTTCCAGCCCCACGCCTATGCCACCCCGAATGACTCGCGGCTCGGCGCCACTCACATCACGCACATAATTGATTGAAGCCACGTGCCCGATGCTCACCGAAAGCTGATCCTGCAGCGTTTGACCCGGGTTCAGGGAAGCCGGCAGCAAGACATTTTCAAAGCGCAGCGGCAATGCGGCTTCAGCCGTTTTGGCCAAAGGGGCCGGCAAATTCAGCGCCATGCCCTGCAGGCTGCTGCTGACCATCACCTCGGGAATGCCGCGCCTGAAAAGCACGGAAGCCGCGTAAGCCGTGCCGCCGCTTGCGTGCTCCGCCATGCGCGAGGCGAAGCCCAACTCCCTGGCCTGGCGCAGCCCTTCAGCCGTCAGCGTGCCCTGCGCCTTGAAGGCCACGCTGATTTTGCTATCCGCAGGCGGCGTTGGAGCGCGCGTTCCGCCGTCGATGCGAACATCGCCGCCGAGCACTCTAGCCTGGGCGCCGGCAACGGCAAAGCCCCGCTCCGTCACGCTGACCACGCCTTTGAGCGTTGACAGCAGCGGCGCATCGGGAACGAACCTGACGTCATTGCCTGGCAAGGTAATGGTGCCATCGACCTTTGATGTGTTAATGGCATGGATGGGCAAGCTCAGGCGAAAGCGGTACTCGCCCGTGCCGGTAGCCGTGGCCCTGGCCAGAACCTGGTCGGTCATGCTGCCTACCGGCGACGTATTGACAAAGCCCAGCGCGTCGGACAACGTTCCCCTGATATCCGTCGTCACTTCCACGGTGGCGTCATGCGTCAGGTCAGCAATGCGCGCATCGCCCTTGACCAGCTGCAGGCCCGGCAGGCCGGCGACCTTGCCGCTCGCATTTTTAACGTCCAGCGCCGCGCGGTTGAACACCAGTTCCCCATTGAGTTCGGTCAGGGCCGGCCAGGGCGCTGCGCCTGGCGGCTGCAGGAATTTGGGAACATAGACAAAATGCCCGTTGCGCACTTTGGCCGA
>JAYWDL010000093.1:0-2503 GCA_043779865.1 Polaromonas sp. | reverse complement strand
TAGTTCTGACCCAGATAGACACGTTTGACTTCCGCGTTGTTTCGAATATCGTCCGGCGTGCCTTCCGCCAGCAGTTCGCCATGGTGCAGCACGATCAGACGCCGGCACAAGCCCATGACGAGTTTCATTTTGTGTTCTACCAAAATGACGGTGCGCTCTGCCGAGAGTTGCAAAATCAAATCCATCATCGCCGTGCTTTCCTGCGGTGACATGCCCGCGGTGGGCTCATCCATCAGCAGCAGCTTGGGATCGCACGCCAACGCCATCGCCACTTCCAGAGACCGCTGCTGGCCGTGCGCCAGGTCCCCTGCCAGCTTGTTGCGACTTTCCGTCAGACCCACTCGCGCCAGCAGCGCATCCGCGCGTTCTATCAACTCAATATAGTCCTGGCGCGGCCGCAGGATCTGAAACCGCGAGGCGCGCATTTGCAATGCCACCCGCACATTTTCATGAGTGCTGATCTGCTTGAAGACATTGGTAATCTGAAAGCTCTTGGCAATGCCGATGCGGGCAAAGTCATGCGGAGCCAGCCCGGTGATGTCGCAGCCTTCAAACAGCACCTGCCCCGTGCTGGGCGGGATGCCCCCGCTGATCACATTGAAGAAGGTACTTTTACCAGCACCATTGGGGCCGATGATGGCCGTCAACTCACCCGGCATGAACGACACATCGATGTTGTTCAAGGCATGGAACTTGCCGAAGTAGCGCGAAATCGCCCTCACTTCGAGAATCGGTGTGTTGCTCATGACAACCTGTCCTGCCTGCGCAGCCAGCGCTCCATCTGATTGACCAGCGTGCCCCAGATCCCTTTGGGGAAGAACAGCACAAACACCATGAACACCACCCCCACGACGCCCATCCAGTAACGCGTGAGGTTGGTCACCACATCCTCCAGGTAAAGGAAAACGGCCGCGCCAACGAAGGGGCCGAAAAACGTGCCCATCCCCCCAAGCAAAGCCATCATGACCGCCTGCCCCGACTGCAGGTAATGCAGTGAATCGATCGGCACAACCGACAGATGCAGCGCCCGCAATGCACCCGCCAGGCCACATATACCCGCCGACAGTACAAAAACCAGCAACTTGGCCCGAGCCACGTCGTACCCACAGGCCGCCGCGCGCTTCTCATTCTCACGAATCGCTTCAATCACGGCGCCAAACGGCGAAAACCTCGCAGGACATCAAGCTTCGGTATGCCAGCGCCAGTTTTGTGGCTGCTAACCGGGTGGTGTTCAATATCAAGGGCAACGATTACCGCCTGGTGGTGGCGGTGGCCTACCGCTTTGCGGCCCTCTATATCAAGTTTGTTGGCACGCATGCACAGTACGACGCCATCGACGCTGCCACCGTGGAGAATCATTTATGAAAAAGCCAGACCGCTACGCCATTCGCCCCATCCGCACCGATACCGATTACCGGGCCGCATTGGCGCTGGTGGTGCCTTATTTTGACCACGAGCCAGAGATTGACAGCGACGCAGGTGCGCACTTCGAGGCCATGCTCACCTTGATCGAAGCGTACGAAGCGAAGCACTACCCCATCAGTCCGCCTGACCCGATAGAGGCAATTTTGTTCCGTATGGAGCAGCAGGGGCTCAAACCCAAAGACCTGGAGCCCATGATTGGGCAGATGAACCGGGTGTACGAAGTGCTCAACGGCAAGCGCAAGCTGACCATGGCAATGGTGTGGCGCTTGCATATTGGGCTGGGTATTCCGGCGGAGAGTTTGATCCGTCAGCCGGGCTGAGCAACCTCAGTCTGGTCGCGTTAGCGCAATCACCGAAAACTCATCAGCGCCACAAGCGCGGCGATTTGTTTCGTGCCTGATTGATTCAGGTCGGCGACCATATTCATATTGAAATACATTGATAATTTATTAAAGTATTTATATAATCAAGACAATGAAGGCACTCAAATTCATGGGCAGCAGTCTTGCTGACTTGGCAAATTTTCCTGAAGCGGCCAAGAAGGTTGCGGGGTTTGAGTTGTGGCAAGTGCAAGTCGGTGCCATGCCCAGTGACTTCAAACCGATGCCGACCGTCGGGGCTGGGGCTTACGAGGTGCGGATCAAGGTCCAGGGCCAGTGGCGCGTGATCTATGTCGCGAAGCTTGAAGATGCGGTGTATGTACTGCATTGCTTTCACAAGACCACACCGAAAACCGCCAAGGCGGACATTGATTTGGCTGCCAGGCGTTACAAACTGATTGGAGCTTGATTCAATGGTTAAAAAAATTGTTCCCCCTGCAATGGATGCCGATGCCGTAGTGACGCCATCGAGCGGCAATGTGTTTAGCGACCTGGGCTTTGGTCCGGGCGAGGCGGCCGTGCTGGGGCTGCGCGCTGACTTGATGGCGCGCTTGCGCGTGTTGGTGCAGGAGGAAGGCTGGACGCAAGCGCAGGCGGCTGAGAGATTCGGCATTGCCCAGTCGCGGGTCAGTGATTTGCTGCGCGGCAAATGGGACAAGTTCAGCCTGGACATGCTCATCACGCTGGCTGCGCGTGCA
>JAYWDL010000092.1:0-7369 GCA_043779865.1 Polaromonas sp. | reverse complement strand
GGCAAAGAGATCAATCCCGACGTGCTGGGCTACATCTTCGAGAAGTTCGTCAACCAGAAGCAGATGGGGGCCTACTACACCAAGGAAGACATCACCGACTACATCGGCAAAAACACCATCATCCCCTGCCTGCTGGCCAAGGTGTGCGCCGAGCACCCCAAGGCTTTTGATGACCTGGTGTGGCCTTTGCTGCAGCAAAGCGGCGATGCGTACATTTGTCCCGCCATGCTCAAGGGCGTGGATGCGGCTTACCCCGCTGAAATCACCAACGGCTTGGACACCGACGCCCCTGACTTGCTGGCCCGCCGCAAACCCTGGAACAAGCGCGCAGCTGACGCGTTAAGCCTGCCCACCGAAATCTGGCGCGAAACCATCGCCCGCCACCAGCGCACCCGCGAGGTGCGTGTCAGGCTGGCTTCTGGTGAGTTGAAAGAAGTCGGCGACCTCATCACCTGGAATCTCGACATCCGCCAGTTTGCACAAGACCTGATTGAGCGCTGCACCGATGTTGCCCTGCTCAAAAGCTTCTGGTTCGCGCTGGCGGGCCGCCTGCCGCGCAAGAGCAACGAGAAATTCCGCCACGGCCTGAGCGTGCTGGACCCAACCTGCGGCTCGGGCGCCTTTTTGTTTGCCGCGCTCAATATCTTGAAGCCGCTGTACGACGCCACGCTGCGCACCCTGCAGGCCGTGCGCAGCGATGCATACATCACCGGCGAAAAAAGTCACC
Organism: Polaromonas sp.; assembly: GCA_043779865.1. Taxonomy (GTDB): domain Bacteria; phylum Pseudomonadota; class Gammaproteobacteria; order Burkholderiales; family Burkholderiaceae_C; genus Polaromonas. The sequence goes on along the minus strand of JAYWDL010000092.1, from coordinate 6,642 downwards.
CCGAAAAATGGGCCGAGGTTGACGCAATACTTAATCGCTTCGTGGATAAACGCTACGAGCGACAGCAAGACTACGCCGTCATCAAACACATCATCGTCAACAACCTGTACGGCGTGGACATTGAAGAGCAGGCCACCGAAATTGCCAAGCTGCGTTTGTTTCTCAAGCTGGTTGCCCTGCTGGAGCCGGGTGACGACATTGAGCCCTTGCCGGACATTGATTTCAACATCCGCCATGGAAACACGCTAGTCGGCTACGCCACGGCGGATGAGACTGAAAAAGCCGTCAAAGGCGCGACGCAGGGCAACCTGTTCAGCGACGCGTGGGAGGACATCCGCATTCGCCTGTGCGCGGTGGAAGTGCAATACAACCAATTTCAGATTCAGCAGGTGCAGCAAGGCGGCCATGTGTCGCCTGCGGATAAACAGTCGCTGGTTGACAAGCTGGCCGAGCTGGAGGAAATGCTGAATTACCACTTGGCCAGACAGTACGGCGTTAACACGACAAAAACTGCTGACTATGAAAAGTGGAAAGCTAGCCACCAGCCGTTTCATTGGTATGTAGATTTTTATCCGTTGATGGTGAGTGGTGGGTTTGATGCAATTATTGGAAATCCACCATATTTGGAGTTTCGCGAGATTGATTACGACCTGCGTGGATATACAACCACAGATTCAAGCGCCGTTCATGCCGTCTATATAGAGCGAAGCAATGAGCTTTTGCAGCCAAACGGTGCAATGAGCATGATTGTTCCGTTAGCCTTGGTTTCCACACAACGGATGAAGGTTGTTCAGAAAATTCTCGAAAAAGGGCGGACTACTTGGTACTCTAATTTTGCTTGGCGCCCAGCGAAACTATTTGATACGGTCAACCGGGCGTTAACTATTTTTGTGGTGACACCTGGCGGCACAGGAAAAACATATGCAACCGGCTACACAAAATGGACAGCCGACACGCGCGAACCCTTGATTCCTTGCCTTACCTATCAGGAGATAAGCAAAGACCGGCCGGCATTTTGGGTGCCCAAGCTGTCCAGTTCGATTGAGAAGAACTTGCTCGCCAAAATGCTTGCACATAAAACCACAGTTGCGCAGTTAATGGTAAAGCAAGGAAACAAGGTCTATTACAGAACAACCGGTGGTCTTTACTTGAAAGTATTTACCGATTTTGCGCCCCGGTTTTTGCTTAATGGATACGCTGGAAATTCAAGCCGAGAAACCAGTTTTGGTGTCGCTTCAAAACACACGCGGCCATTAATCGCATTGCTCAGCAGTAACACGTTTTGGTGGTGGTACACGCTCAGTAGTAACTTGCGAGATTTAAATCCGTACGACGTACAGACGTTTCCCGTGGCTCCAGCAGTACTCGAAGACCCCCACTTTGCTTGCTTGGCGGATCAGTACGCAACAGATATGGTCAGCAACAGCAGCATGCTGGTACGTGAACAGAAAAAAACAGGGACAACCCAAACGCAGAGTTTCAAGATTCAGAAGTCAAAATCGCTAATCGACGAGATTGATATTGCGCTAGCCAAACACTACGGATTTACTGCTGAGGAGTTGGACTGCATCATCAACTACGACATCAAATACCGCATGGGTTCAGGCATGGAGAGCAACGATGATTGACCTCTCCCCCGCCCAAGCCGCCGACCGCATCACCGCCTTGCTGGCCGCACCCGAAAGCCGCACGCTGGACTTCAAGCGCATCAGCGCCAAGCATGGCCGCATGATTGAAACCCTCTGCGCCTTTGCCAATACTGATGGCGGTTTGCTGGTGATTGGCGTGGGCGATGCCAAAGACCTTAAACCGGGCGCAAAGCCCGAGAGTCGTCTGTTCGGTATTGAAGAAAATCCTGAAGCGTTTGACGACTTTCACCGCCAGGTCATGCAGCGCTTTGACCCGCCCATGACCCAACTGCACTGGATTCGCGTGCCCTGCACCCTGCACAACGGCCAGCCGGGGCATGTGGCGCTGCTGCGGGTGGACAAGAGCGAACTGGTGCATTCCGTGGTGGGCAACGGCACCTGGACCCGCATGGACGCCAGCAACCGCGAATTGAGTGCTGCCGAAATTGCTGATCTGGCCTATCAGCGCGGGGTGCGCAGCGCCGCCAGCGAACCGGTGCCCATCAAGCTGGACTTGCTCGACACGCCCACATGGCGGACGTTTGTGGCCGCGCGCGGGCTGAAAACCGGCACCATGCCCGAGCAGTTGCAGCGCATTGGACTGGCCGACACCGTGGCGGGCGAACTGCGCCCCACGCGCGCAGCGGTGCTGCTATTCGCCGAAGAACCGGGCAGTTTGCTGGCCGCGCATGACTCGCGGGCTGACATTCGGCTGATGGTGTACAGCGGCAAAACGGCTGCGCCGGGCGCAGTGCCTAATTTGCGCAAAACCCCGCTGACCATTCGCGGCCCGCTGATTGAGCAGATTGACGATGCTGTCCGGGCCGTGCTGCGTGAGCTGGAAGAGGGGCTGACGCTGGCCAGCAGCGGCTTCAAGACGCGGCATGTGTACCCTGAGCGGGTGGTCAAGGAAGCCATCGTCAATGCCGTCATTCACCGTGACTACCGCCTGAACCGCGATATCTTCGTTCGCATTTTTGACGACCGCATCGAGGTGGAAAGCCCCGGCACCTTTCCGGGCAACATCACGGCGGGCAATATTGCACGCACCGGCAGCAAAGCGCGCAACCCGCTCATCGTTCAGAATTTGCGCGAATTTCCGGCGGCGCCCAACATTGACGCGGGCGAAGGCGTGAAGATGATGTTTGCCGAAATGGCCGCCGCCAAGCTGTACCCACCCCAGTACAGCCAAAACACCGAAGCCGCTGTAGAGACCGTTACCGTGACCTTGCTGAACCTGGAGCGCCCCAGCGCCTGGGACGAGGTGAGTGACTGGATTGACCGCGAGGGTTTTATCCAGAACGCCAAGCTGTGCGAAATTGCCAAGGTGGACACGCTCAAGGCCTCAAAGATGCTGGTGGCATGGCGTGAGCAGGGCCTGCTGGTGCCGCTTCCCGACCGGGCGAAACGAAACATGGCCTATACCAAGCCCGCCAAGGCCGGGGTGGAACAGGCGAGTTTGTTATCTGGGCTCGAAGATAACAACGGTGAAAAAGTCATTTAACTGTTTTAAATCAATCACTTAGAGGTTTCGTTATTATCTCTGGTGCTTTTTATGACCCGTTGCCATGGGAGCAGCATCGTTGCGGCCTGCTCTTGGCTGGCCGGGGTGCGCGTGGCTTGCTGGACAAACCGATGACAGCCTTTTTCGCCTCCCGCCAGTGCCCCGGCACAGCGATTCGCGCCGCGATGAACTGGGCTTTGCAGCAGGCGCAGGCAAAGAGCGTGGTGATCAGCGGCTTTCATTCGCCGCTGGAGCAGTCGGTTTTAAAGGTTTTGGTTCAGGCGCGTAGCCCGGTCGTGGCGGTGCTCGCGCGCCCGGTGGGCGGTGCCAGGTTGCCTCCCAAATGGGTTGAGCCATTGGCGCAGGGCCACTTGGCCGTAGTGAGCGCGGCTACCACTGCCACCCGGTTGACCGGCGAGGTTGCGATGGCACGAAATCATCTTGTTGCCCATCTGGCCAGCGACATTGTGGTGGCTCACGCCAGTCCGGGCGGAGCGCTGGCCAGTTTGCTGGCCCAATGGCAGCTGGATAGGCAAGGGTTTGTCAAGGTTTTGGCGTGACGAGCAGAAAATCGCACCGGCAGGTGCCGTTTGACGGGGTTTGAGAGCCAAAAAGGCCTGGTGGCGCATCCCTACGGTCTGAGCGAAGAAGCATTCGCTCCCATTCCGGGCGCCTTCCCGCTGGCGCCGCAGCCCGCCAAAGTGGCGGCGCACAATACTTATCGTGATATGGAAAAGGGCTTGATTCAATGATTACCCAGTTGACCCTGCGCAACTTCAAAAGTGTTGGCGACCAACTCTACAAGTTCACCAACTTTGACCTGCTGGTCGGGCGCAACAACAGCGGCAAAAGCACCGTGCTGCAGTCGCTGGCGATCTGGCAATTCTGCATGGACGAGTTTCACCGGACCAAGCGAAGCGGAAACACCGGCATTCAAATCGTGCTGCCCAACTTCACGGCCCTGCCGGTGCCTGAATTCAACCTGTTGTGGAAAGACCGCACGGACCGGGCGTATCCGACGGACGAGACCGGGGCAAAAAAGCAGAAGTTCATCCTGATTGAAATTTTGCTGGAGTGGAGCGCGCCAGGCGGCACCACCCAAGGGTTTGGAGTGGAGCTTCGCTACCATTCGCCGCAGACCATGTATGCCATTCCGGCGGGCGGCTGGAAAGCCTTCAGGGATTGCGAAGAAAAGGGCAAGCTGCCCCGGATTGCGTATGTGCCGCCGTTTTCCGGGCTGGAGCCGGCGGAAAAATGGCTGGACAAGGCGCCCATCCGGCAGCAGGTCGGCAAGGGTCAGCCGGGCAGTGTGCTGCGTAATTTGCTGCTGCAGGTGTGGCGCCCGCCTGCCGAAGATGACAGCGCCCTCGAACAGGCCAAGCCCGCCAAACGCCCGCCAGTGCCCGCCGATTGGACCGAACTGGCCAGTGTGGTCAAACGCTGGTTTTCCGTCGAGCTGATTCCCCCGCAGTACGACTCTGCCAAGGATGTGTACATCGGCGTGGAATACAAGCAGAACGGCAAGACCTACGACCTGATTTCCGGGGGCAGCGGTTTTCATCAAACCATGACGCTGCTGGCTTTTTTGTACGGCTACCAGCCCACGACGATCTTGCTGGACGAGCCCGACGCGCACCTGCATGTCAATCTGCAGCGTGAAATACTCGATTATTTCAAGAAAAAAGCGGCAGAAAAGGGGGTTCAATTCCTGATAGCCACCCATGCGGAGGAATTCGCCAAGGGCGTGGACGCGCACCAGATTTTGTCTTTGCTCAAGCAGGTGCCTACGCGCATTGAGTCAACGCCAGCCGTCCTGCGTGCGATGTCCGAGGTGTCGAACGAAGACATTGCCCGCCTGGCTGGTGCGCCTTATATGGTTTATGTAGAGGGCGAAAGCGACGAGCGCATCCTTCGCGGCTGGGCCGAGCAGTGTGGCGCGCTGCCGGTGATGGACAAAATCTGTTTCAAGGTGATGGGCGGAGGAAATAAACAAGCCATGAAAGATCAGGCCGATGCGCATTTCGCGGCACTGAGCCAGATCGTGCCCGGCGTGAAGCGCCTGATGCTGTTTGACTATGACGACTCCGATAACGCCTTCAGTCCCCCAGAAAACAACCCGGCTCTGGTGGAGTGGAAACGTAAAAACATCGAGAACTATCTGCTGGTGCCGTCTGCCTGGCAGCGTGTTGCACTCCAGAACTTGAACAGCCTGGGTGAAGACCTGTTTAATCAGCCGGTGCTTCAGGCGATTGACGCGTTCTTTTCCGATCAGAACCTCACGCTGCCGCCGGGAAAGACCTGGCGCACAGTGACGGCCAATATCTTTGCGGTGCTGGACGGCAAACGCATCCTGTTTGAAAATAACGACTCACTGTTTCACACCCTGCGCAAGGGTGAGCCTTCGGTGGAAGTGCTGCGCGAACGTGTCGCAACGGCCATGACGGCCGATGAGGTTCACGAGGATGTGCATCGCTTTTTCGCCAAGCTGATGGCGATGACAGGAAAGGGCAACTGAATCGCCATCGGTAATTCTGGGCCACGCCAGGTGATTCATTATCTTTAGGCTTGGATAATGAAATTGAAAATCAGGAAAAGCTGTTTATTTTCAACAGCTTATCGATTGTGTCATTATCTTTTGCTGAAAAAACAGGCAGGTTTTTGATGCTGATTTTCTATTCTCTGAATTGAAAACGGCACCCGCAGGCGCCGTTTTCTTTTTCACAAGCCAAACAGGCCTATAGCGCATATCCAGCATGCGCAAGCAGCTATCTAATCAATAGCAACCCGCGCTACCAAACTCAGGCCGTTCCCGCCTTGACCTTCAAGCGCCAGGCATGCAGCAGCGGCTCGGTATAACCGCTCGGCTGCGCCAGGCCCTTGAACACCAGATCGCAAGCCGCCTTGTAGGCTGCGGACGTGTCAAAGTGCCCCGCCATCGGCTTGTACAGCGGATCGCCGGCGTTCTGGCCATCGACCACGGCGGCCATGCGCTCAAACGTTTCCCTGACCTGCGCCTCGGTCACCACGCCGTGGTGCAGCCAGTTGGCCATGTGCTGGCTTGAAATGCGCAGCGTGGCGCGGTCTTCCATCAGGGCGATGTTGTGGATGTCGGGCACTTTGGAGCAGCCCACGCCCTGGTCAATCCAGCGCACCACGTAGCCCAGAATGCCCTGGGCGTTGTTGTCGAGTTCCTGCTGCTTCTCGGCGGCGGACCAGTTGGGCGTGGCCGTGACCGGGATTTGCAGCAGGCCGTTCAGGAGGTTGTCGCGCTCGGCATTAGCGTCGATTTTTTCCAGCTCTTTTTGCACATCGGACACCAGCACCTGGTGGTAATGCAGCGCATGCAGCGTGGCGGCGGTCGGGCTGGGCACCCAGGCGGTATTGGCGCCGGCTTTCGGGTGGCCGATTTTTTGCTCCAGCATGGCGGCCATCAGGTCGGGCATGGCCCACATGCCCTTGCCGATCTGCGCCTTGCCGCGCAGGCCACAGGACAGGCCCACCAGCACGTTG
>JAYWDL010000091.1:0-2505 GCA_043779865.1 Polaromonas sp. | reverse complement strand
TCGAAAAAGCGCAAGCCGCCATAAACGCGGTAGGGCACGCCGGCATTGAACAGCGCGGTTTCCATCACCCGGCTTTGCGCATTGCTGCGGTATAGCAGCGCGATTTCCTTGCGCTCCGTGCCCTCGCGCACCAGTTGCTTCACCTCATCGACAAACCACTGTGCCTCGGCAAAATCGCTGGTTGATTCATAAACCCAGACCAGTTCGCCGGGGCCCGCCTCGGTACGCAGGTTTTTGCCCAGCCGCTTGCTGTTGTGGCTGATCAGCTCATTGGCGGAATCAAGAATGTTGCCGAAGCTGCGGTAGTTGCGCTCCAGCTTGATCTGGTGCGTGACGTCGAATTCGCGAACGAAGTCGGCCATGTTGCCCACGCGTGCACCGCGAAAGGCGTAGATGCTCTGGTCGTCGTCGCCAACTGCCACCACCGAGCCACCCGGCAGGGCGCTGCTGCCCTGGGCCGCATCAGCGCCCTGCCCGGCCAGCATCTTGATCCAGGCGTACTGCAGCTTGTTGGTGTCCTGAAACTCGTCGATCAGAATGTGGCGAAAGCGCCGCTGGTAGTGCTCGCGCACGGAGATGTTGTCACGCAACAACTCGTAACTGCGCAGCATCAGCTCGCCGAAGTCCACCACACCTTCACGCTGGCACTGCTCTTCATAAAGCGCGTAAATCTCGGCTTTCTTGCGGCCTTCTTCATCTCGAACCTGAACGTCCTTGGCGCGCTGGCCGTCTTCCTTGCAGGCGGCAATAAACCATTGCAGTTGCTTGGGCGGAAAGCGTTCGTCATCGACATTGAACTGCTTGCACAGCCGCTTGATGCTGGAGAGCTGGTCCTGCGTATCCAGAATCTGAAAGCTCTGCGGCAAATTGGCCATTTTGTAGTGCGCACGCAGGAAGCGGTTGCACAAGCCATGAAAAGTGCCAATCCACATGCCGCGCACGTTGACCGGCAACATGGCCGACAGACGAGTCAGCATCTCCTTGGCGGCCTTGTTGGTGAAGGTCACCGCCAGAATACCGCCTGGCGATACCTGGCCGGTTTGCAGCAGCCAGGCAATGCGGGTCGTCAGCACGCGGGTTTTGCCCGAACCGGCCCCCGCAAGAATCAGGGCATGGGTGGCCGGCAAGGTCACCGCAGCGAACTGCTCTGGATTAAGATTTTGCAGGAGAGGAGATGGCGAAACGACGTCTGAGAACATCCCTTATTGTAGAAAGCGCTGATGAACCTCTTTATTTGCATGACTTCCACTCTGGCGCGTACGTCCTGGCTCGCCGCTTTGGTCTTGCTGGCGCATGCACCCAGGAGCCAGGCCCAGTCGTTTTGCGCCAGTGATGGGCAGTCCCGGCCCGTGCAGCTCATGGAGCGTTTTATCAACGCCGACTGCGACAGTTGCTGGTCCGATCAGGCCACGCCGCTACCCGTCACGCGTGCCGTCGCGCTGGATTGGGTGCTTCCCGGCAGCCATGGCGACGACGCGCCGCTGTCGGCTGTGGCAACCCGTGATGCGTTGGCCCGGCTGGAAGCTTTGGGCGAAAACATTCCGGCAAAAACCCTGACCAAGACCCATGTGGTGAAAGGACTCAGGGGAACTGCGCTGCGTGTGGCGCACGGTTTGCCGCTGGCCGATTACCTGGGCGCTTCCATCGAGCTCAAACCCATCCCGACAGCAGCAAAAAAGCAGCGCTGGACGTCCTGGCTGGCGCTGGTTGAAACCCTGCCCGCCAGCACCGAAGGCTCTCCTGTGGCGCGAAATCTGGTCAGAAATCTGTTCCAGTCCAGTTGGGACGGGCGCAAGCAGCTATCAAAAACAGAGCAAAATCATTTTTTTGAGCAGCGCTCCATGAATATTGCACCTGCTGCCAACCCGAATCGTCTGCGCGTGATCGGCTGGGTGGAAGACGAAAAGGGCCAGGTAGTGGCAGCGGCGCAATCGCGCTGCGAATCTCCTTGAAACCAGATAATGCTGATGCTGATTGGTTGTCTCTGACAAACACCTTAAACCCAGCATTGATGCGGGTTAGCGAGGTGGTTTGTTGGTAAGCAGATTGCAAGAATTGATGGCAATTGAAGCTTCAAACCCTGCAAACTCATGGCACTACGCGAGACCCGGATTTCAGCCCAGGCAGACCTGTTCCGCCAGAAACAGGTCAAGCTCATTACCTGTGCCATCCAGTCAACCGCCCATGCGAACACCCCTTGGCAACAGGCCCTGCAGTCACAAGTTTTGTGTCGCGCTACAAGCCCATGGAAAAGCGTTTAAATGATTATTTGTATCTAAGTACATTCGGGAGCACGGCGATATCGCGAAGTCGGTGCGCTTTGGCGCGACGATGGTGATGATCGGCTCGCTGTTGGCAGGGGTGGAAGAAAGCCCCGGCAAGACCGTCGAGGTCGACGGCAAGTTTTTCAAGGAATACTACGGCAGCGCGTCAGACTTCAACAAGGGCGAGTACAAGCACGTCGAGGGCAAGCGCATTCTGGAGCCTGGGAAAGGCACGCTGGAA
>JAYWDL010000090.1:0-7396 GCA_043779865.1 Polaromonas sp. | reverse complement strand
ATTGCAAGGCTGCAAGCGTATTTTTGGCTTGCCAAATGCCTAAAACCCCTCTTGTGAGACATCAAATCAGCCTTCAGGCCAATAGATGCAAGCGCAGTTAGCTACGAATTTAATAGCGACGTTTAACGCCCGGTCCGGGCCAGGTAGCGTTTGCGCCAGAACACGGTGATCACCACCACCACCAGCAGAAACATCAAGCCGAAGGTCCACCAGAAACCTGTGGGGCTGTGAATAATGGGCAGGAACTCGAAGTTCATGCCAAAAAAACCGGTGATCAGGTTCAGTGGCAAGAATACGGCGGTCAGCGCGGTAAGCGTTCGCATGATGTCGTTGGTGCGGTGGCTCTGCGCCGAAAAATGCATCTGCACCGCCGTTTCAGCGCTCTGCTCCATGCGCCGCACATGGTGGACGACGCGTTCGATATGCTCCAGCACGTCGCGCGACCGCACCTTGAGCAGCTCGCGCTCGCGCTGCGCGGCCGGCGTGTTGGCGTCGGGCCAGGTTTCAATCGAATCAATCCAGTCCTGCAAGGCTGCGCGCTGGTCTTCGCAAATCTCGTCGAGCTGGTGCAGCGCCAGCCGGGCGCCGAGCACCGAACTCCAGTTGTTGAAACGCGTGCCGGGATCGAGCAGCTCGGACTGCCAGTGGTCCATCTGGCGCGTGAGTTCGCGGCGCAGCTCCAGATAGCCATCGACCATTTGATTGACGATGCGCAGCATCAGGTCGGCCGGGCTGGCCGGCAGCTTGACGCCGGTCGCGCGTGCCTCGTTCGAGGTGGCGTTGAGCAGTTTGAGCGCATAGGCTTCGCGCACGGCGCAGCCGGCCGGATGCACCGTCAGCAGCACGCGGTCAAACACTGCAAAACCCACCGGACTGGTGTCAATGCGCTTGAGCACTGGCGGCCCGCTGCGCTTGGTGGGCTGGTGCATTGGCTCGCCGGGCTGGGCCAGGTCGGTTTCGGTCTGACCTGCCGCGAGCCTGCGAAACACCAGCGTGTCGTACTGCGAGGTGTAGTCGTAATGCGAGGGCAACTGGTTGTTCAGCAGGTCGGTGACGTGCAGATCGACCAGCTGGGTGCCGCACAGCAGTTGCAGCGTTGCCTGAACGGGAGCCTGCATGACCTCGAACTCGCGACGCGCGCAGGCTATCCAGACAAAGCCTTGCTGCGGCAGCTGGGTCGGCAGGGCATTGGTTTCCGTGACGCCCTGGCTGCTGGAGGTGATGGTGAACACGCGCATGAAAGCTTAAACCTCTGGGTTTATGTGCAAAATTGGCGTCTTGCGCTTATTCTACGGGCACAAGCAGCTATTGTTTTGATAGTGGTTCGGGTTAGTGAAAACGTAGTCCGACAGCTTCGATCACCGCACGGCCTGCGTCAAGCCTGGCGCAGCATTCTGGCGGCGTCGATGGCAAAGTAGGTCAGCACGCCGTCCGCCCCGGCGCGCTTGAAGGCCAGCAGGCTTTCCAGCATCACCGCATCATGGTCGAGCCAGCCGTTTTGTGCGGCGGCCTTGAGCATGGCGTATTCGCCGCTGACCTGGTAGGCAAAGGTCGGCACGCCGAACTCGTCCTTGACGCGGCGCACCACATCCAGATAAGGCATGCCGGGCTTGACCATCACCATGTCGGCGCCTTCGGCAATGTCCATCGCTACTTCGCGCAAGGCTTCGTCACTGTTGCCCGGGTCCATCTGGTAAACCTTTTTGTCGCTTTTCCCGAGGTTGGCGGCCGAGCCGACTGCGTCGCGGAACGGGCCGTAAAACGCGCTCGCGTATTTGGCGCTATAGGCCATGATGCGGGTGTGGATGAGGTTCTGGCTTTCCAGCGCTGCGCGGATCGCGCCGATGCGCCCGTCCATCATGTCGCTGGGCGCGACGATATCGACGCCGGCTTCGGCCTGCGTCATCGCTTGCTGGACCAGTACTTCAAGGGTTTCATCGTTCAGGATGTAGCCATTCTCGTCAGGCAGGCCGTCCTGGCCGTGGGTGGTGAAAGGGTCCAGCGCCACGTCAGTCATCACGCCCAGTTCGGGAAAGCGCTTTTTGAGCTCGCGAACCACGCGCGGCACCAGACCTTCGGGGTTGAGCGCTTCCTGGCCGTCTTCGGTTTTAAGCGAAGCGTCAATCACCGGAAACAGCGCCATCACCGGAATGCCCAGTTTCACGCACTCTTCGGCCACCGGCAGCAGCAGGTCCAGGCTGAGCCGCTCCACACCCGGCATGGACTCGATGGGTTCGCGGCGCTGCTGGCCGTCGAGCACGAAGACCGGATAAATCAGGTCGTGCACGGTCAGGGCGTTTTCGCGGACCAGGTTGCGCGTGAAGCTGTCACGGCGCAGTCGACGGGGGCGACCCATCGGGAAGGGGGCGAAGTTGGAGGCGTATAAGGTCATGGCCAAATTGTGCCAAAGCTTTGGGCTTGCCACGAACTGTTTGAGCCATGTCCGCGGTACGGTATGAGTTGCCAGCTTTACATTTAAATTACCAGCTCATCCTAAATTACGCCTGAAAAGGCTTGCTTCAGGTCGTTAAAATTAAAATGTGCAGTCGCCGGTTTCGGTGAAAGCATCCCGCTTCTCCTCCCTGAGCGGGGCCTTTGCGTGTGACAGAAAAAAGGTATTTATCCCGGCTGGCCTGTGGGCTGACCGGGATTTTTTTCGCCCTGGTTTTTTCGCTTCGCAAGGTGTTTGATGGCCCGGTCCTGCTTTGCGAAAAACCCGCAATCCCGAGGAGAAAGTTGGCCTGGCGAAAAAATTTCGCCGCATTGGCTCCGCGGTTTCGCCCCTTCGGTAAGGCGCGGAACAGGCAGTAGCTACACTCATTGCAATGCTCTGGATCAAATCATTTCATATTGTTTTCATTGCCAGCTGGTTCGCAGGGCTTTTTTACCTGCCGCGCATTTTCGTCAACCTGGCGATGGTGCCGCCAGAAAGCATTGCCGAGCGCGAGCGGCTGATCCTGATGTCGCGCAAGCTGCTGCGCTTCAGCACGATTCTGGCAGTTCCGGCGCTTGGTTTTGGCCTGTGGCTGTACCTGGGTTACGGCATCGGCCGTGGCCCGGGCAATGGCTGGATGCACGCCAAACTGGCCGTGGTGGTGCTGGTCATTGGCTACCACCATGCCTGCGGCCGCATGCTGCGCCGCTTCGTCGACAAGCGTAATACGCGCAGCCATGTCTGGCTACGCTGGTTCAATGAAGTGCCGGTGGCGCTGCTCGTCACCGCCGTCATCCTGGTAGTCGTCAAGCCGTTTTAGCGATCGCAGGGCCAAGCAGCGTGAAATCCCCGAATTCATCAGCAGACGCAGGCAGGCCGGCTCTGCCGGATGCGATGCGTCGCCCCCTGCAAGGGGGGGCGAAACTACACGGAGCGCAGCGTAGTGAGGACGTCAGGGGTGTGCAAAAAACCCTGGCCTGGCCGCTGGCTCTGGCGCTTGTCTGCCTGATCGCTTACGCCAGTCTTTACCCCTTTTCCGAATGGCGCAACCAGGGCATTTCACCGTTGCGTTTCCTGACGGCGCCGCTGCCCAGGTACTGGACCGGTTTCGATGTCGGCGTGAATTTGCTGGGCTATGCGCCGCTGGGTTTTTTACTGGCGTTATCGGCACTGCGCAGCCGTCGCGTGCGTTGGGCCGTCAGCGTGGCAGTGCTTGGCGCAGCGCTGCTGTCGCTGACGATGGAAACGCTGCAGGCTTACCTGCCGTCACGCGTTCCTTCCAATGTGGACCTGGCGCTCAATACGCTGGGCGCCTGGCTGGGTGCCTCTGGCGCGTGGGCGCTGGAACGTACCGGTATGGTCAATAGCTGGAGCCGCCTGCGGGCGCGCTGGTTTGCGCCTGATGCGCGGGGCGCTCTGGTGCTGCTGCTGCTCTGGCCGCTGGCACTGCTGTTTCCTGCCTCGGTTCCCATGGGTCTGGGTCAGGTGTTCGAGCGGCTGGAGTCAGCGCTGGCCGATGTCCTGATCGACACCCCTTTTCTGGAATGGCTGCCGGTGCGTGATGTGGAACTGCAGCCGCTGGTGCCGCTGGCCGAATTGATCTGCGTGGCCCTGGGCGCGCTGATTCCCTGTCTGCTCGGCTACTGCGTGATTCGCACGCTGTGGCAACGCGCCGTGTTTTCAACCGCTGTGGTTGCAGGCGGGATGGCCGTGTCAGCCCTTTCGGCCGCTCTCAGCTACGGGCCCGAACATGCATGGGCCTGGCTGGATGCGCCGGTGCAGGTTGGCGTGGGGTTGGCGGCGGTGCTGGCCGTGCTGTTGCTGGCGGTGCCGCGCCGCGCCGCCGCTGCGCTGACGCTGCTGGCGCTGGCGCTTCATCTGGGACTGCTCAATCAGGCCCCTGCCGACCCTTACTTTGCGCAGACGCTGCAAATCTGGGAGCAGGGCCGCTTCATCCATTTTTATGGGCTGGTGCAGTGGCTGGGCTGGCTCTGGCCCTATGCCGCATTGCTCTATGTGGTGGTGCGGCTTTCCGGCCGCGAGCACGTAGCAGCCGCTGAAAAGTAAAATCAGTTCATGACTTCCCCTATTTCCCAGGACGCTGCGCCTGATGCCGTAACGCATGCCTTGCCGGCAACGTATTACGAACGCCATATTTTCTTTTGCCTGAACCAGCGCAGCAATGGCGAGGCGTGCTGCGCCGATCATGGCGCGCAGCAAGCGTTTGACCGTTGCAAGGCGCAGGTCAAAGCCGCCGGGCTGGCCGGGCCGGGCAAGGTACGCGTCAACAAGGCCGGTTGTCTGGACCGCTGCGCCGCCGGTCCGGTTGCGGTGGTGTATCCGGAGGCGGTCTGGTACAGCTATGTGGACGCCAATGACATTGACGAGATTGTCGAGTCGCACCTTAAAAACGGCCAGGTGGTCGAGCGCCTGCTGACGCCGCCGCATCTGGGGCGTTAGCTTCTGGCGGGCCGCCGAATTCCAGATAATTTTGAATCATTCAGGCTTCTTGCGCAGTATGTACGGGCGCAGGAAGCTATAATTTTTATAGCATTTTATCCGGCAGGAAGTGTTTTTCATGAATTCCAAAACCCTAAAATCAAGCTTTCAGGGCCCGGTCGGCGCGCTGGAAATTGCACTCGACAGGCCGGCAGGAGAATCGCGCGGTGTAGCCGTTATTGCCCATCCGCATCCGCTGTTTGGCGGCACGCTGGACAACAAGGTAGTGCAGACTCTGGCGCGGGCTTTTGTGCAATCGGGCTGGACGGCGGTGCGCTTCAACTTCCGGGGCGTGGGTGGCAGTGCCGGCAGCCACGACGAAGGCCGCGGCGAGCTGGAGGATTTTCTGGCGGTGGTGCAGCAGGTGGCTCCGTCTGGCGCTAACGACGCTGCGTTGGCGCTGGCCGGCTTCTCGTTCGGCGCTTTTGTCACCACCCATGCTTTTGAACGCCTCAACCCCGTCCGCAGCATTGAAAAACTGGTACTGGTCGGCACCAGCGTCAGCCGCGCGCCTGCCGCGCCGATTGATGCCGCTGCGCATGGCCGGACCCTGGTGGTGCATGGCGAGCAGGATGACACCGTGCTGCTGTCCGACGTGATGGACTGGGCACGGCCACAGGCACTTCCTGTTACGGTTGTGCCAGGAGTGGGTCATTTCTTTCATGGACAATTGCCGTTACTGAAAAATCTGGTGGTCCGCCACCTTGCTTCGCCTGCGGTTTGATTGCTGGTGATCCGCTACGATACTTTCCGTCTTTTCTCCTTTGCGACCTTACTTTTCCTCTTACCCAATTCCTGACATGCAATGCTCACTCAAGGCTTTTGTCGGCCTGCGCGGCCTCGCCGCCTCCTTTGTTCTGGCTTTCTCCGTGCTGCTGCCCGCCGCGCACGCCCAGGCACCGCAAGCGCCTGAAATTGCCGCGCGCTCCTATTTGCTGCTCGACATCACGGCCAACCAGATCCTGGCCGCCAAGGACATTGACTCGCCGGTCGAGCCAGCCTCGCTGACCAAGCTGATGACCGAGTACCTGGTGTTTGAAGCGCTCAAGTCCAAAAAAATCGACCTCAAGCAAACTTTGGGCGTCAGCCCGCGCGCCTGGAAAATGCCCGGGTCGCGCATGTTCATCGACCCCAAAATGCAGGTGCCGGTGGAAGACCTGATCAAGGGCATGGTGGTGCAGTCGGGCAATGACGCCACCATGGCGCTGGCCGAGGGCGTGGGCGGCACGGCTGAAAATTTCGTCAAGCTCATGAACGAACAGGCCAAAGCGCTGGGAATGAAATCGACAAGCTACAAGAATCCGGAAGGCCTGACCGAGGCGGGCCACACCACCACGGCGCGCGACCTGAGCATTCTTTCGACCCGTCTGATGCGGGACTTCCCCGACTACATCGGTTACTCGGCGCTCAAGAAGTACCGCTACCCCGGAACGCCTGCTTCCAATGACACCAATCGCAATACACTGCTGTTTCGCGACCCGACGGTTGACGGCCTGAAAACCGGCCACACCAATGCGGCTGGCTACTGCATGATTGCCACGGCCAAGCGTGATTTTCCCAATCTGGGCGCGGCCGGCGCACCCGGTGGCCGGCGCCTGCTGGCCATTGTGCTGGGAACTTCCAGCGACAGCGCCCGCGCCAATGAATCGCAAAAACTGCTGAACTGGGGTTACACCGCGTTTGAGGCGGTAAAACTGTTTGATGCAGGCCAGGCGGTCGTGACGCCTTCAGTGTGGAAGGGCAAGGCTTCTGTCGTCAAGCTGGGCCGCCCCGAAGCCATCGTGGTGGCCGTGCCAGCCGGCAATGCGGCCAAAGTCAAAACGCAGGTTGCACGACCTGACCCTCTGGTCGCGCCTTTCATCAAGGGCCAGTCACTGGGCAGCCTGAAGGTCATGCTGGGTGACAACCCGGCGCCCGTGACTGAAGTGCCACTGGTGGCGCTCGAAGGCGTCGAAGAAGCGGGGGTTTTCGGCCGCGCCTGGGACTCGATCCGTCTCTGGATCAAATAAGCGGCGATCTTCAGGTGCAGATGCTTTCTGGCGAAGCCGTGACAGGAAAGTTGATCCGGGGCTTTGGTCGCTTTGCCTACTACGATTGCACCTGTTACGACGTGCTGCTTGAGTCTTTTTGTTAACCGGTTTATACTAGAAGGCTTTTCCGCTTTTGGTGCGGGGAAGTTTTCCGTATTTTCATATCGTTTTCCAGACGTTTAGGGACGTTTTTCAATGCCAACCATCAATCAGTTAGTCCGTCAGGGGCGCGAGGTCGAAAAGATCAAGTCCAAAAGCCCTGCGATGGAAAATTCTCCACAGCGCCGCGGTGTTTGCACCCGTGTTTACACCACAACGCCTAAAAAGCCAAATTCCGCTCTGCGTAAGGTCGCCAAAGTGCGCCTGACCAACGGATTTGAAATCATTTCCTACATCGGCGGCGAAGGCCACAACCTGCAGGAACACAGCGTGG
>JAYWDL010000089.1:0-2514 GCA_043779865.1 Polaromonas sp. | reverse complement strand
CTGCGCCGGCTTCGCAGGCCACGCAGCACCTCCAGGCCATCGCGTTTGGGCAGGCCCAGGTCGAGCAGCACCAGGTCGTATTGTTCGCTGCGCAGCGCTTGTTCGGCCATGACGCCATCGCGGACCCAGTCGACTGCATAGTTCTCGGTGCGCAGCACCTGCAGAACCGCTTCACCAATCATGGTGTCGTCTTCAACCAGTAACAAACGCATGGGATGCCTTTTTACCGTCAAGTATGAAGGTTGCAGCTTAGTCCGGTCTTAAGAAGACCCTGGTGGCGCTAGTTGAGGCTGAGGCGCGCGCGGTGCCGGGCGATCTGGGCACGGACCTGCACCGGCGCCGTGCCGCCCAGTGTGTTGCGGGCATTGAGGGAGCCGCGCAGGCTGAGCACGCCATAAACATCTTTTTCGATTTTCGGGTTGAATTGCTGCAGCACCGTCAGCGGCAATTCGGCCAGATCGACATTGTGGGCAATGGCGGCTTTCACGGCATGCGCCACCGCTTCATGGGCATCGCGGAAGGGCAGGCCCTTTTTGACCATGTAGTCGGCCAGGTCGGTGGCGGTGGCGTAACCCTTCAGCGCAGCGCGTTCCATGGCCTCGGGCTTGACGGTGATGCCGCCGACCATCTCGGCAAAAATGCGCAGCGTGTCCTTGAGGGTGTCCACCGTGTCGAACAGCGGCTCTTTGTCTTCCTGGTTGTCTTTGTTGTAGGCCAGCGGTTGGCCTTTCATCAAGGTGATCAAACCCATCAAATGACCCACGACACGGCCGGTTTTGCCGCGTGCCAGCTCGGGCACGTCGGGGTTTTTCTTTTGCGGCATGATGGAGCTGCCGGTGCAAAAGCGGTCCGCCAGGTCGATGAAGCCAAAGCTCTGGCTCATCCACAAGATCAATTCCTCGCTGAGGCGGCTGATGTGCACCATGGCCAAACTGGCGGCGGCGGTGAATTCAATCGCAAAGTCGCGGTCGCTGACGGCGTCCAGGCTGTTTTGGCAGACTTGCGGCAGGCCTTGGCTATCGACCATGCCCAGCGTTTTGGCGACCCGTTCGCGGTCCAGCGGGTAGCTGGTGCCCGCCAGGGCGGCTGCGCCCAGCGGCAAACGGTTGATGCGGCGGCGCACGTCCTGCATGCGCTCGGCATCGCGGCTGAACATTTCAACGTAGGCCAGCATGTGGTGGCCAAAGCTGACGGGTTGGGCGACCTGCAGGTGGGTGAAACCGGGCAGGATGACTTCGACGTTTTTGTCGGCAATCGCGAGCAAGGCACGTTGCAGTTCGGTGAGCAGGTCACCAATCAAATCAATCTCGCCGCGCAGCCACAAGCGCACGTCGGTGGCGACCTGGTCGTTGCGGCTGCGCCCGGTGTGCAGGCGTTTGCCGGCGTCGCCGCCACCGGCTTCATGAATCAAAGTCGTCAGCCGCGCCTCGATGTTGAGATGCACGTCTTCCAGGTCGAGCTTCCACTCAAAAGCGCCAGATTCAATCTCGGCACTGATTTGACCTAAACCGGTTTGAATCGACGCATGATCAGCGGCGGAAATGATTTTTTGCGCTGCCAGCATGTCCGCGTGCGCCAGGGAACCCGCAATGTCGGCTTGCCACAGCCGTTTGTCGAAAAATACGCTGGAGGTATAACGCTTGACCAAATCGCTCATGGGTTCAGAAAACAAGGCAGACCACGCTTGGGATTTTTTGTCGAGTTGATTTTGTTGCATAGGATGAACGAAATGGCTTGAAATGTTGTGACAGGAGGGCTCGTAACAGCATTGATGTTACAGATACCCCCTATTATCGGTCTTCAAGAACCCCTTCCACCGATGCCACCACAGATGCCACAACACGTGCAACAGCCAACGCAACACCCCACCAAAGCCACTGCTTTGCTTTTTGACGCCTGCCAGGTGGGTGTGGTGCTGCGTACCGTGCTGTTTGTACAGGCTGTGTTGGGCGTGGCTGTGATGTTCTCCGAGACCAACTTTTATGCATGGATGGCACGTCTGGCCCTGATCACGGGCGGCGCTTTGCCTGGCACCCTGGTGTGGCTGATCCTCGCCTGCAGTCTGAAATATCGCTTGCAACTGCTACCGCGACTGTCTCAATACGTCGCGGGCACGGCCATGGGCGTGCTGGCTGGCATGTATGCCTGCAGCATGTTGCTACTGGCGTCGGCCATTGACGCCGCGCCCTGGCTGGCCAGCGCTTTTGCTGGCGGATTGTTCGCAGTTGCCCTGGTGGCCGCGCTGGAATGGCGCGCCAAAGGCCGCACGCCTGCAGCCACAGCGGCAAGACTGGCCGAGCTGCAGTCGCGCATCCGTCCGCATTTTTTGTTCAACACCCTCAACAGCGCCATCGCGTTGGTGCGCCAGGAACCCGCGCGGGCTGAGGGCTTGCTGGAAGATTTGAGTGATTTGTTTCGCCACGCGCTGGCTGAACACGGCGAATCGGTCACCCTGGCGCAGGAAATTGACTTGGCAAAGCACTATTTATCCATTGAGCAGGTGCGTTTTGGTGA
>JAYWDL010000088.1:0-2517 GCA_043779865.1 Polaromonas sp. | reverse complement strand
ACACGATGAAACAGCACGCGGTTGTCAGTGATGATTTTCTCGGCCTTGTCGAACTGCCCGCTGCCGCGCTGCGGATAACCGCAGCACAGATAACCCGGCGGCAGCACCGTCTGCACGCCCGCATGCCAGAGCATGGCCTGCGTGGCCAAGCCGACCTGGCTGAACAGGCGCTCGGAGCCGCAACCCGGAAAGTAAAACACCGCCTCGGTTTCCGCCGTGGTGTTTTTCGGATTGCGGATGATCGGGACGTAATCCTTGTCTTCAATATCGAGCAAGGCACGCGCGGTTTTCTTCGGCAAGCCGCCCGGCATCTTCTTGTTGATGAAGTGGATGACCTGTTCCTTGACCGGCGCCTTGCCAACGGTGGCGGGTGGATGGGCGGTCTGCTTTCTGGTCAGGGCCCGCAGCACGTCGTTGGCTGCGCGCTGGGCCTTGAAGCCGATACCGACCATGGCGCCGCGCATGAACTTGATGGTTTGCGGGTTGGTGGCGTTGAGGAAGAACATTGCCGCCGCATTGCCCGGCCTGAAGGACTTCTGGCCCATCTTGCGCAGCAGGTTGCGCATGTTCATCGAGACCTCGCCAAAGTCGATATCGACGGGACAGGGATTCAGGCACTTGTGACACACGGTGCAGTGGTCGGCCACGTCCTCGAACTCCTCCCAGTGCTTGATGCTGATGCCGCGCCGGGTCTGCTCCTCATACAGGAAGGCCTCGACCAGCAGCGACGTCGCCAGAATCTTGTTGCGTGGACTGTAGAGCAGGTTGGCGCGCGGCACGTGCGTGGCGCACACCGGTTTGCATTTGCCGCAGCGCAGGCAGTCCTTCACGCTGTCGGCAATGGCGCCGATGTCGCTTTGCTGCATGATCAGCGACTCGTGGCCCATCAAACCGAAGCTGGGCGTGTAGGCATTGGTCAAATCGGCCTGCAGTCCATGTGTTTCGGGCGCAAGCAGCTCCTTGTTTCGTAGCAGCTTGCCTTTGTTGAAACGCCCTTCGGGATCGACTCTGGCCTTGTATTCGGTGAAGGGACGCAGCTCTTCATCGGTCAGAAATTCGAGTTTGGTGATGCCGATGCCGTGCTCGCCCGAAATCACGCCGTCAAGCGAGCGCGCCAGCGCCATGATGCGCACCACGGCTTCGTGCGCGGTTTGCAGCATCTCGTAGTCGTCGCTGTTGACCGGCAAATTGGTGTGCACATTGCCGTCGCCGGCATGCATGTGCAAGGCAGCCCAGACCCGGCCCTTGAGCACAAGCTTGTGGATGGCGCTGCACTCTTCCAGTATGGGCTTGAAGGCGCCGCCGGTAAAAATCGCCTGCAGCCGCGCCCGTATCTGGGTCTTCCAGCTGGCGCGCAGCGTATGGTCCTGCAGCTGCGGAAAATGGCCGTCCACGTTCTGCAGCCAGCCGCTCCACAGCGTGCGGACTTCGGCAATCACGGCCAGCGCCTGCGCCACCCGGTCTTCCAGCAGCTCGGCGGTCGGAATGTCGTTGTCGTCCTCCGATTTGCCCAGGGGCAAATTGCCCTTGCGGAAAAAACTGTCCAGCTCGTCGCACAGCTTGACCTTGTTGCGCAGGCTCAACTCGATATTGATCTGCTCAATGCCGTCGGTGTATTCGGCCATGCGCGGCAGCGGAATCACCACGTCTTCGTTGATCTTGAAGGCATTGGTGTGGCGCGAAATCGCCGCGGTGCGCTTGCGGTCCAGCCAGAACTTCTTGCGCGCTTCCGGGCTGATGGCGACAAATCCCTCCCCATTGCGCGAGTTGGCAATGCGCACGATTTCACTGGTCGCCCGCGCCACCACGTCGGCGTCGTCACCGGCAATGTCGCCAATTAGCACCATTTTCGGCAGGGCCGAAGGACCGCCCCGGCCTTCACCGCCGCGTTTGGACTTGGTGGCATAGCCGACGGCGCGCAGGTAGCGGTCGTCCAGATGCTCCAGTCCGGCCAGGATGGCGCCGCCGCGCTTTTGCTCGGCAAACATGAAATCCTTGATCTCAACGATGCTCGGCACGGCGTCCCTGGCATTGCCGAAAAACTCCATGCAGACCGTGCGCGTGTGCGCCGGCATGCGGTGCACGATCCAGCGCGCGCTGGTGATCAGCCCATCGCAGCCTTCTTTCTGGATGCCCGGCAAGCCGCTCAAAAACTTGTCGGTCACATCCTTGCCCAGACCTTCCTTGCGGAAGGTCTTGCCGGGAATGTCCAGCCGTTCGCTGCGTATCGGCGTCTTGCCGTCGGCTTCAAAGTAATGAAGGTCAAAGCTCGCCATCCCGGCATCGTGAATCTTGCCCAGGTTGTGCTTGATGCGCGTGACTTCCAGCCACTGCGCGTCCGGCGTTACCATGCGCCACGACGCGAGATTGTCCAGCGCGGTGCCCCACAGTACGGCTTTTTTGCCGCCGGCATTCATGGCGATGTTGCCGCCTATGCACGACGCTTCGGCCGACGTCGGATCAACCGCGAAGACAAAACCAGCGCGCTCGGCGGCGTCCGCCACGCGCTGGGTCACC
>JAYWDL010000087.1:0-7416 GCA_043779865.1 Polaromonas sp. | reverse complement strand
ACAGACCACGCAATCAAGGCCGGATATAAGGACGCAGCCGACTTCTTCGCAACACAACACAAATTCTTCTTGCTAGTCGGGAGGCATCCATATAAGACACCATGACGCTGCCTTTTCAAACCCTCGATGCCACTTTGTTCGCGCGCGCCCAGTCGCTGCTTGATGAAGAGTGGCTGAATCATGACGCGGATCTGGCCCCGGTGCTGCCCGCTGTGCTGGCCCGTAACGTGGGTCAGGACTGGCACAAGGCCGGTACTTTTCGCCACCACCTGGTGGGTGTGGCGCGCTCGCTCACGCTGTGGCAGCAGCCGCGCGACATTCGCCTGCTGGGCTTGCTGCACAGTGTCTATGGCAATGCTTTTGTGGACCTCGTGAAGTTCAACCCGGCCAGCGAGCGCGCCCGACTGCGCGAACTGGTGGGGGAGTCGGCCGAGCATCTGGTTTACCTCTTTTGCACCGCCTCGCGAACGCAGTTCGTGCAGCGCGTGTTGGCCGGTGATCTGGAGGCCGATGGCAGTGTGGTGCTGGAGAAAAACGGCAAGCCTCAGGTTCTGAGGCCCTATGAGGTGGCTGCCTTCCTGGTCGCCAGCATGGCCGACACCATTGAGCAATGGTTCAGCTGGCAGGACGATATTTATTCGCGCTTTCCCCAAGTGCAGCCGCGCCCGCAGGCTGTTCACTGGGCGGCGTCACTCTGGCCCGGCCCGATGCGTCCGTCTGGCCGCATGATGCACCAGATTGCCTGTCTGGCGCAGGCCTTGCATCATCCGGGGCTCAAGGGCCTGGTGCCCATGCCGCCGGTGTTTGCCCAGTGCAGCCAGCCGCTGGCTGCGGCCGATGAAGCGGCGGCCACCGCGCTGTATTGGTCGGTCATTCAGCAGGACCAGCCACTGGTCGATCTGGATGTGGCCACCGCCGTGCTTGAGCAGTCCGTGCGCCATAACCCCTGGGTGGGTGAGCCGCAAATGGTGCTGGCCCAGCTCTATTTGTCGGCTGGTCGAAATGCCGATGCGCAGGCGGCCGCTGAAAGTGCCTTGCAGCTGTTCAGTCTTTGGGGCAATTCGTGGGACAAGCGCGTGGCCTGGGACGCCTGGATGGCCTGGACCCGCATTTTGCTGCAAGCCGCCAAAACAGACCGTTGGCCAGAACGGCTCGACAAACTCAATAACGTGGCGCTCGCTGGATGACCTGAACGCCTCGGCCGTCAACACCAACTTTGCGCTTTCCGCCGGGCTGAATCCCCCAGGCACGCGATTGCCCTGGGAGCGGCCAAGTCTGGCAAGGTTCTGGGCAGCAGGCTTTACGGTCTCAGGAGAAGAGCCGCCGCAGGTAGGCCGCCGTGCGGCTCCGTTTTGCTTTAGCCACCTCGCACGGCGGCCCGGCGGCCACGATGCAGCCGCCTTCTTCGCCAGCGCCGGGTCCCACATCAATGACCCAGTCGCTGGCGGCTACCACACGCAACTCGTGCTCCACCACTATCACGGTGTTGCCAAGGCCGGTAGTGGGCTCGTCCAGCACAAAAAGCGTATGGCCTCGCTGCGTGCGCTGCAGTTCGGTGGCAAGCTTGATGCGCCAGGACACCCTACGGTCGGTAAGAACTCATGAATGCTGTAGGCGGCGGGCGAGTTCCTGCAAGTTCTTCGCTGACTCAATGCAGGGGTGGCGCAACAAGTGGCTCAGCAGATGGCGCGTGATCCAGGTCAGGACGCCGCCACGGGTCCACATGGGTCATCAGGTTCAGTACGCGATGGCGCGTCAATACGCGTTGCCGTGCCGCGACGGCAATATCGTGACCGGCCTCGACGGTGATGCAGGCATCGAATTCGATATGTGCGTCCACCACAATCAGGTCGCCCATCTTGCGGGTGTGTACATCGTTTACACCGCTAACGCCAGGTGTCTCGATCAGCGTGCGGCAGATCGCCTCGACCTCCTGCTCGTCCGCGGCGCGGTCCATCAGGTCGTGCAGGGCGTCCCAGCCAAACCCCCAGCCCATCCTGGCAACCATGAGCCCGACTATCAGCGCGGCGATCGGATCCAGAATCGGATAGCCCATCAGGTTACCAATAATCCCAAGGCCCACGACCAGCGATGACGCCGCGTCGGAGCGGGCATGCCAGGCATTGGCCACCAGCATGCTCGACTTGACCCGCTTGGCCACCGCCAGCATGTAGCGGAACAGGAATTCTTTGGCGATTAGGGCGCCACCGGCTACCCAGAGGGCGGCAATATGAACCGTCGGTACGGTTTCCGGCGCTTCAAGCTTGAGAAAAGCCGACCAGAGCATGCCCACGCCGACCACCAGCAGCAGTACGCCCAGCGCCAGCGAGGCCGCCGTCTCAAAGCGCTGGTGGCCGTAAGGGTGGTCTTCATCGGCGACTTTTTTGCTGTGGTGGCTGGCGAACAGCACCACGAAGTCGGCCACCAGATCGGAAAGCGAATGGATACCGTCAGCCACCAGACCTTGTGATTTGGACAGGATCCCGGCGCTGATCTGGACAACCGTCAGGACGAGGTTAACGCCCACGCTGACCCAGGTACTGCGGGACGCCGCCGCTGCGCGTTCCGCCAGACTGAGTTGAGTGTCTTCAGCGGCATTGGCAAAGTCATTGAAATTCATGTCGGATGGGTGTGAAGAGTCGCAGGCGGGAAACCCGAAAGCCTGCCATTTCAATCCGGGCACGCTCCTGACGCGTTCCCGAAGGCATTAAGGCGAATGCAAGCATTGAAATTCCGACAAGAGCGTCTCGTTGTCCATCCCCGGCATGGGGATGAAATCCGGTCGCTGTTCACCATACGATTGAACATGCCCTTATGGGAGAATTCACGCCATCCGTAGCTTGCTCGCCCAACACATCCCGCCGCTGGGGCCATGGCCGCAAGCCGGCTTTCGACAGGCTGGCTTTCAGATGGACCGGATGCGCGACGGCGAAGCGGCAAACAATGATTTGCGCGCGCAACCTTATGCGCAGGCCGGGCCTGATTGCTGGCTTGCATATTCCGAAACTGGAGACTTTTTGACCATGAAATCGTTTCACCGCCACACTGAACGTCACCGCACTGACCGCATAGGCTGGCTGCGCGCCGCCGTGCTGGGTGCCAATGACGGTATTATTTCTACCGCCAGCCTGGTGCTGGGTGTTGCAGCTGCCGGCGCGAACCAGCATGGAATTCTGGTTGCAGGCATGGCTGGGCTAATGGCTGGAGCCATGTCCATGGCTGCGGGCGAATATGTTTCCGTTCATTCCCAGGCAGATTCCGAAAAAGCCGAGCTGGAGCGTGAGCGAATTGAAATTGAGTTGCAACCCGCTGCGGAACATGCAGAGCTGACAGGCATTTATATCGCCCGGGGGCTCGCGCCTGAACTGGCCAGGCAAGTCGCCGGGCAATTGATGACGCATGACGCGCTGGGTGCCCATGCGCGCGACGAGCTTGGCATTTCTGACACGTTCAGTGCGCAGCCTGTCAAAGCCGCCCTGGCATCCGCCATGAGTTTTGCAGTGGGTGCAATACTGCCCCTGGCTGTTACGGCCCTGGCACCGTCGCATGGCCTGACCGCATGGGTGAGCGCAACCTCACTCGTCTTTCTGGCCGTTTTGGGTGGCATGGCAGCCCGAGCCGGTGGAGCTGGCGTTTTGACGGGCGCATGGCGAGTGACGTTCTGGGGCGCGCTCGCGATGGCAGTCACGGCAAAAGTGGGAGCGTTATTTGGCGCGGTGATTTAACCTGGCATCAGTATCCAGACCGCGTGCAACGGATCGATTGCCGTCATTTCCTGCCAGGGTACTTCGCCAATGCTGGAGACAAGTTTGCAGCAATTGCGATCATATCGGCCGCAGGCAGGGTTTGATGATATGTTTGGCGGTTTACCGGCGGGTGCGCGCAATTTGCTCAACTACGGTAGCCGGGCCAACCCTCATTCGGGCCAGCCAGCATGACGCTTTTGCAAGCCGCTTTTTTCCAATTCGGTTTCGCCAAGGATGACGACAAGGCCAATAAGAACAGCGAAGGCCGGTTTCGCCGCGTGATGTCCAACTGTATGGAGTCTGACCGTGATCACCAACCATTCGGATATCTGCAAAAAAAAGTGGCCTATGCGCTGTTGAGCGCGATTGCTGCTACCTGTATGCGGGTATCGACCTGGATAATTTTTCTGATTGCTACTTATTTGATAGCTGCCTGCGCCCGTGCAGACTTCGCATGAAGGGCATTTTACGTAAAAATAGGGAACTGTCCAACGTCCTTGATCCTGCGCCGCGTTGAAAAGATTGCAGTAACTGCTCAAGACTGGCGTTGTCAGCTACCACCATAGTCAATGAATCCCTTGTTAATCTCTTTCAGCTTGCGCGACAGGCGATACACGCCGCCGCCTTCCCGAGTCCGGCTTGCATCGGTATTGCCTTCCAGTGTCGTCATCAGTCCGAAATTCGGATCCGCCGGATCCAGCCATTGCTCGGTACTGGGCCCCAGGACAAGCATCTGGTTCAGGCAATCTTTCAGCGCCTTGACGATACCTGCATCCTGCTCGCCCATCTTGATGATCCGTCCCGGATAGTCCATGGCTGTGCTCCTGTCGTGTCAACTGTGGTTAATGCGCGTGAATAATCTATGGCGCCGTTTTCAGGAGCACAGGAATGGTGCCTGCCTCTTGCCCGCTGTCCACCGAAAGAGCGATGGTTTGAGCTGTATCGGGTATTTCAAAAATCACATCCGCCTCTTTGGCGCTTCTTCCTTCCACCAAGTCGTTTAACCGGCTGGTCGGCGCTCGCGGCACGCCATCGACCTGCAGGCGAAACGAATCACTCCAGAAGCCCAAATCCGATCTTCCCTGATTGGTCAGGCGTATGGAAAACTTCAAGGCGAGCTTGCCGTTGCTTTTTCGGCTGACCTGCGCCGCAAGGATCTTGTAAGTCCCTTCAGCGCGGTGGTTGCTCAGCGTAACTTCAGTGCCGGACGGAAAAGTAATCAGGAAGTGCGGCGCAGAATTTCTGACAGCAGGATTTATCGAATCGGTTCTGTCTACAGTTTTGAGAGGCGTTGCTGTCGTTGCCGGTGCAGCAGCAGGCAAAGCTTTCTCTGGCTCCTGAAGGGTGCCGCTGGAAGATGCGAGTGAAGGGGAGGAAGCTTTTTCCTTGTGGACGAAAAACCCGGTCTGATTCAAGGCGACCAACAAGCCTGCCACTGCAGTAAAAACGCCCGACAGGGCCGTCAATGTTCCGGGAACCGTTTGCCACCACGAACTCTTTGGTTTTTCGTTTTCGTTCATCGCTTATCCCCTCCTGCATTTATTTCAATCCCTGACGTGCAAGCTGACTGAAAAATGGGACGCAATCGTGACGGTAACCAGAAAACCGGTTTTAATGAGATTTCGTTGCAACAAGGTTGCGATCAACCGGGACTCTGGCTATGCAGGCGTCCTGGTTGCAAGCCAAACCCGAATATTTGTTGTGATTGTCTGCAAATCGTCCATTTTTTGAGCAAGTGCCAGATTCCTTTAAGCGTTAGCTTGCCAAAATGGTGCGCCTGCGGGTGCCGAAAGTCAATATTTGGCACTTTCAAATCAGGACGGTAGCCCCTGTAAAGGCTTTTGACTACTTCAATTTGGGTGAACAGGCTGTGTCCGCGCAGATGCCTCATCGGGTAGCAACACCTGCTGATCGACGCTGAACTGGTAATCGCGAAAAATATGCTCGGCGCTCAAGGTCTGGTAAGTGCCGTCGGTCAGGCGCCGGGTTGTGTCCTTCAGGCGATAGGTCATGCTGCCGCAAGTCCAGCAGTTGTAGTTGCGCATGTGGGTGCATAGACAGGTCTTGTCCATAACCGAAATATTCTTGCCATCGGGATGGATGACGATTTGCGCGTTGTAGGCCGAGATGTAGGCGCAGTTGCCATTGCCGTCGAGCAAATAGCCATAGGCTTCGCAATTGGGCCGGATGCCTGAACCGATGGCAGGCGTATTGCGCAGCATTCGCATGGGGTATCCGGTGGGCGAAATCGTGTTGACCACGATGTCTTCCTCGGTGGCCCTGAAATACTCCTGCTTGACCTTGGCAGGCAGGCCGCATTCATTGGCAACGGTAAAACGCGTTGCCACCTGCACGGCTGCAGCTCCATTTTCCAGGAACCATGCGGCATCGCTGCCGGTAAAAATGCCGCCAGCGGCAATCAGGGGAATATCGAGTTGCTCTGCTTTCAGGTAAGCGGCGATTTCAGCCAGGATGGTAGCCAGATCGTACTGCGCCCAATCCATACCAAAGCCCAAATGCCCGCCAGCCAGCGGGCCTTCCACGATCACATAATCCGGCAGCCGGTTGAGACGGGCATTTTTACGCAGGAAGATTTGCAGCGCGCGCACCGAAGACACGATGATGCCCAGCTTGGCATCGCGAAATCGGGGGTGGCCGGCCATCAGGCCAAATGAGCCCAGATGCAGTCCGGCACTCAGGGTAATGCCGTCGATGCCAGCATCCAGCGCGGAGTTGAGCCGCACTTCCAGCGTGTCGCGCGGCGAGTTCATGGTCAGCTTTTCCATGCAGTTGATAAATACCAGGCCGTCACCCCGCTTGGCCTCCATGGTCTTGCCGACGTGCAGCTTGGTGGCTTCGGCCAGGCGCCCCAGATCAAACTGGACGACGCTCTTGTCGGAATTGGCAATGTTGTGCTTGTAGAACTTGGTCTTTTCCTTGACAAAGCTCGTGTCAAAGCGCCGGTCGGAGACATCCTGAATCATCGCGTCCGAAATATGGCCGATACCCCCCAGGCGTACAACCTCAAGCGCCAGCTCGGCGGTGGAAATATCGACGCCCATTCCGCCAATGATGATCGGAATCAGTTCTTTTTTGCCGAATTTCAGGCGGAAATCATCAACTCTTTTCATCGGTGTCCTTGTCGGATGGTGTGGAGGCGAGGGGACGCACCTCAGCGGTTCTTAGGGATGTGGAAATCACCAAAATACCTTCGTCATCGCGAGGCCGCAGGCCGTGGCGATCCATCGCCCTCAAAGCGCAGTCATGGATTGCCGCGCTACGCTCGCAATGACATAAGTGAATGACTGGTTTTTTGTAATTTGCTGCTCCCTTAGGTGTCACATCCAGGGTGACAGAAGGCTAGATGACCCGCCACGGCATCGCGGTTTTTGGGCTAGTGTGTCGCTGATTGTGTTGACGCTGCTGCGGTAATGGCCGGCGTTGCCGATCAGGCCAAGCCAGCTACTGGCCAGCTGGTCAGCTGTGGTGACCTCAGTGAGCGTGTGCGCGTCCATCAGCAAGCGGTAAAGTGGGTATGAAGGATAGGTTGTGTTCCAGTCAGGATCTACCGTGACTGGTTAGAGGACGCCTGCCCTAAACAGGTCATGCATATTGAAGGCGCCAACGAGCCGATTGTCATTGTCCACCACCAGCATGCTGTTGATGCGCA
>JAYWDL010000086.1:0-2534 GCA_043779865.1 Polaromonas sp. | reverse complement strand
ACCCTGATCTTCCAGCCTTTTAGGCGGTGCCCGCAACTTTTTTTGCCTCATGCAGCGGTTAATTCGACTGGCTTGTGGAGTTCTGCAAGTCCTTCTTTGTTCTGGCTGGAGAAGTTGCCGCGCAACGTCGCTTTTCCGGTGGGCAATTTAATACTGTACAAGCCATTTGTACCGGCTGCGGTTTGCAGTGCGCCCAATGCTTGCACGTCCACAGTAACGCCGTCGCGAACCGTGCTGTAAATATCAAAACCGGCCGATGAAACAGCATCCAAGCCC
Organism: Polaromonas sp.; assembly: GCA_043779865.1. Taxonomy (GTDB): domain Bacteria; phylum Pseudomonadota; class Gammaproteobacteria; order Burkholderiales; family Burkholderiaceae_C; genus Polaromonas. The sequence goes on along the minus strand of JAYWDL010000086.1, from coordinate 2,258 downwards.
AGTTTGCCGGTGGCAGCCAATGTCCCGTCGTTAGGTGGCGACTGCAGCGCGATTTGGTCGAGATTGGTGTCGAGCGCATACAGCGTGGTCGCCGTTGACGGATCGAGATCGTTATTGGTGTAGGCAGACCCCGTGATGCCCAGCGCATTGGGGCCAACGGCATTTACCGGCGTTGCGGGTGGATAGTCAAGCGGATCGTCAACCACCGTGACGCCGGTGTCGTTCACGTTATGGCGCAGGTTCTGGCCGGTGTCGCTAACAATGCGCAGACGATCTGCGGGCGGGTTGAAGTCAACGCCAAAAAACGTTCCTTCCAGCGCCACCGTCAACTGGCTGACTTTCATTGCCGTCGCATTCGTCGTATTCAGGATGTAAACCCCGCCAGACCTGCTGACGCCATACAACTTCCTGTTTTGCACACGAAAATCAATGCCGACCAACACATCGCCGACCATCAGGCCGCTCACAGTGCCAAGATTGCGGGCATCACCAGGATTTCTTTCATTGAAACAGATCAGGCGCTGGTCCTGGGTGAGGCCGACAACCTGAAGCGAGTCGGACCGGCGGCTGCCATCGCCGCTTTCACAACTACCGCCACTGCCGCCGCCGTAACTGCCGCCGCCGTAGCCACCACCGTATTGCGAGTACTGCGCCTGAACCGAAAACGCACTGGCAACGAGTGCCGCCACCAGGGCTGGACGTAAAAACTTGGTCATGATGCTTCCTTTGAAATAAATGGATCAGGTCAAGACTTCGAATACGGGCGCCAACCACCAAAGTTTCGCATTCGATCCTTTTATCCGGTCGGGATGAGCCTACCCTGTGGAATACAGCTTCGCCGATCTGACACGAGGTACTACCTGAAAGACAGCGCTTTGGATGCAGTCGATAAAGTAACAATGTGCAGCCGATACTGGCCGGAACGTTTGCTCTCGTCTTGCCGCCCTATCGACGACAGCAGAACATCAAAGACGCACAGCCTTACCCATGGCAAGAATAGGCCCGGTAGGCCGATTGATCGGAGAACCGGTTTGCGGCTCAAGCGTGACCTCAAACAATTGATTCGGGCCAACGCCTGGCAGGCTGGTCAGTAAAATTTCCGTGCGCCGATCTGTCGCCACCAGGCCAAGCGAAGTCGGACCAGCCGCGCCTTCGGGTTTGGTCCAGAATTGAACCGCTTTACCGCTGCCCAGAGTGACGGGTGACAGCGGCCGCAAGCGAACCTTGCTGGAATCTATCTCTACCAGCCAATTAGCGCCGCTGCCAGGCGCTTGCAGCACTGCCAGATATTGCAGTTTGCCGGGCTCCGGCGATGTGGTCAGCAATAGCAAGGCAAGCAAAGCGGAAGCCGCCAAGCCGGCCATGCCGCCTATCCTCCAGAAAGCCAGGCTGTTCCAGAGGCCGCCTTCTTTCCAATTAACGGGCTTGCCTGGCAGGTCGCGTTCTATGCGTTTCCACAGACCGGCGGCGGGTTCGACGGGCGCCGGCGACGGAGCCACTTGGAGTAGCCGGTCTTGCCAAAAGGCAACTGCGGCAGCCAACTCGCGGTTGCACTTTAACTCCCGCTCGAACGCATCCTTTTCCTCGGGCAGCAATACTCCCAGGACATACTCCCCAGCCAGTGCCGTCATTTCATCCGGATCAAGGAAATTCATGACAGGCATTCCTTCAAAACCAGCAGCCCGCGTCGTGTCCATGCCTTGACAGAACCAAGCGGGCTGGCAAGATGAACGGCGATTTGTGCCTGGGAATATCCGTCAACATAAGCCAGCAGTATGCAAGCCCGCTTCTGCTCATCCAGGAGCTCCAGGCAATGATGCAGGGCGCTGATGTCGCGATCATGGCTCAAGGTGTCCAATGGCCCCAAACCATCGGCGGGCAGATCCTCCAAAAGGGAAGCGGATGCGGGAAGCTCGTGCTGGTATTTATGCGCCACATCAAGCGCACGGTGACGCACTACGCTATAAATCCAGCCGCGGGCTGATTCGAGCGTCGGACTGTAGGTAGCTGATTTTTGCCAGATCCGAAGGAACGCATCATGCAACACCTCGTCGGCCAGTTCTCGGCGGCGAACGATGCGCATTGCGACGCCCATCAGCCAGCGGGCATCCCGTTCGTAGAGACGCCGGAGCGCCGCATGCTCACCACGGGCGCAGGCGACTAGTGTAGTGTCTCACTCTGTTTGAACTGTTTTGAGTTTTGCCTTCGCCCGCATGACTTTTTGCAGAATGTCTTGGGCGCTTTTTGTCCAGATGAAA